>JBILSW010000066.1:0-9557 GCA_044371895.1 Rubrivivax sp. | reverse complement strand
CCATGCTCAGCACCCAGCGCGGCTCGGCCATCTGGTCGTAGACCTTGCGCAGCGCCGGCGCCATCTTGTTGCACAGCGTGCCGGCGACGATCATCAGGTCGCTCTGGCGCGGGCTGGGGCGGAACAGCATGCCGAAGCGGTCGATGTCGTAGCGCGCGGCACCCGCGTGCATCATCTCCACCGCGCAGCAGGCCAGCCCGAAGGTCATCGGCCACAGCGAGCCGGTCTTGGACCAGTTCACCAGCGTGTCGACCGAGGTGGTGACGAAGCCTTCCTTCAGAACGCCTTCAATGCCCATGCCACTGCTCCGACTGCCCCTGCTCGAACTGCCCGCGCATCATTCCCAATCCAGTGCGCCCTTCTTCCACTCGTAGACGAAGCCGACCACGAGGATGGCCAAGAACACCATCATGGCCCAGAAGCCTGACGCGCCGATGTCATGCAACGCCACGGCCCAGGGGAAGAGGAACGCGATCTCAAGATCGAACAGGATGAAGAGGATCGCCACGAGGTAGTAGCGCACGTCGAACTTCATGCGCGCGTCCTCGAAGGCCTCGAAGCCGCACTCGTAGGGGCTGTTCTTGGCCGCGTCGGGGCGGTTGGGCCCGAAGATGAAGCCCAGTACCTGCGGCGCCACGCCAACTGCCACGCCCACCAGGATGAACAGGATGACGGGCAGGTAGGCTTGCAGGTCCATCTCGGTGTCAGTCCAACGTCAGCTGAAACACGGGCATGAAAAAGCGCGCCTTCGGTGTGACCTTGAAGTCTCCTCTTGGAGACTGCGAGAGGCTCAAGGCGCAGGGCGCGCTGTTCATGGATACATCGGGTGCCGGGACGGACTGCACGGAGGACTTGGTGCCGACGGCGAGACTCGAACTCGCACAGCTTTCGCCACTACCCCCTCAAGATAGCGTGTCTACCAATTTCACCACGTCGGCACGGTGCCCTTCGGAGGGTCCGTCTAGCGTCATCTCCGCCCGGCTCGCATGAGGTCTTGGCTCACCGGACAGCCTCGCATTCTAGCCACAAACGAGGGGTTTTCCCCCCGCTTCGGGCCGCTGTCGCGGGCAGGTCTCAGCGCGAGGCCGCGGGCGCGGCTGGCTGCGCCGGAATCTGCCCCGGCGCGGCCGGAATGGCCCCGGGGATCGCGCCCGGGATGGCACCGGGCGCGCTGGCCGCCGGCAGCGGAGCATCGAGCACGCTGGCACCGGGCTGCGCACGCGTGACCTTGCCGGTGGAGCTCAGGTAGGTGATGGCCAGCGTGCACAGGAAGAACACCGTGGCGCAAGCCGCGGTAGAGCGCGACAGGAAGTTGGCGCTGCCGCTGGCGCCGAACAGGCTGCCCGAGGCGCCGCTGCCGAACGAGGCGCCCATGTCGGCGCCCTTGCCGTGCTGCACCAGCACGAGGCCGATCATCACGATCGCCGTGATCACTTGCAGGGCCAGCAGGAGGGTCAACCAGATTTGCATGATGGGTCGATGCGTTGGAACTCGGAAGGCGGCAGCGGCATCAGCCGCCGGCGCGCACGATGGCGATGAAGTCGGCGGCCTTCAGCGAGGCGCCGCCGATGAGGCCGCCGTCGATGTCGGGCTGCGCGAAGAGCTCGGCGGCGTTGTCGGCCTTGACGCTGCCGCCGTACAGGATGCGCATGGCGTCGCCACGGCCCGTGGCGGCCTGCAGTTGCGCACGCAGCAGCGCGTGCACCTCCTGAGCCTGCGCCGGCGTGGCGGTGCGGCCGGTGCCGATCGCCCAGACGGGTTCGTAGGCCACCACCATCTCGGCGGCGCAGTGCGCGAGCTGGTGGATCACGGCGGACAGCTGGCGCTTGACGACCTCGGCTGTTTGTCCGGCCTCGCGCTCGGCCAGGGTCTCGCCGACGCAGACGATGGGCGCGACGCCGCGGCCGAGCGCGGCCTGCGCCTTGGCGGCCACCAGCGCGTCGCTCTCGCCGTGGTAGGCGCGGCGCTCGCTGTGGCCCACCAGCACGTAGCGGCAACCCAACTCCTGCAGCATGGCCGCCGACACCTCGCCGGTGTAGGCGCCCTGCGCATGCGCCGAGACGTCCTGGGCCCCCCAGCGCAGGTCGCCCGCGGCCAGCGTGATGGCGGTGTCGGCCAGGTAGACGAAAGGCGTGCACACGGCCACGTCGCAGCCGAAGG
This sequence comes from Rubrivivax sp., assembly GCA_044371895.1. Taxonomy (GTDB): domain Bacteria; phylum Pseudomonadota; class Gammaproteobacteria; order Burkholderiales; family Burkholderiaceae_C; genus Rubrivivax. The sequence goes on along the minus strand of JBILSW010000066.1, from coordinate 7,397 downwards.
GCCGCGCGGCCAGCAGCTGCGCCAGCAACTCGGCGTTGGCGGCGCGGCTGCCGTGCATCTTCCAGTTGCCGACGACGAGCTTGCGACGGAGGGTCATGGCGGATGCTCCCGGGCACGACACGGGGTCAGGCCCAGCTCAGAACGAGCTTGCCGACGTGCGTGCCGGATTCCATCAGCGCGTGCGCGTCGGCCGCCGCCGACGGCCCGGCGGCCTGGAACACGCGATAGATCACCGGCCGCACGCGGCCGCTCTCGAGCCAGGGCCAGGCGTACGCGCGCAACTCGCGCGCGATGGCTGTCTTGTAGGCCACGCTGCGCGGCCGCAGGGTCGAGCCGCTGATCGTCAGCCGCTTGCGCAGCACGAGCCCGGCGTCGAAGGCGCCGCCGTTGCCGCCCTGCGTCGCGATGATGGCCAGCCGGCCGTCCTCGGCCAGGCACTGCAGCTCGCGCAGCACGTAGTCGCCGGCCACCATGTCGAGCACAACGTCGGCGCCACGGCCGGCGGTCAGGCGCCGGGTCTGCTCGGCGAAGTCCTGCGTGCGGTAATTGATGCCGTGGTCGGCTCCCAGCGCCACGCAGGCCGCCACCTTCTCGTCGCTGCCGGCGGTGACGATGACCCGCGCGCCCCGCGCCTTGGCCAGCTGGATGGCCGTGACGCCGATGCCGCTGGAGCCGCCCTGCACGAGCAGCGTCTCGCCGGGCTGCAGGCGCGCGATCTGGAACACGTTCTGCCAGACGGTAAAGAAGGTCTCGGGCAGGCTCGCCGCCTCGACCATCGTCAGCCTGCGCGGAACCGGCAGGCATTGCCCCACCGGGGCGGCGCAGACCTCGGCGTAGCCCCCGCCGGCCACCAGCGCGCAGACCGCGTCGCCCAGGGCCAGGCCGGCGGACGCCAGTTCGGCGGCGTCACCGGCGATCACTGTGCCGGCGACTTCCAGGCCCGGCAGGTCGCTCACGCCAGGCGGCATGGGGTACAGGCCCTTGCGCTGCAGGACGTCAGGCCGGTTGACGCCGCTGGCCTGCACGGCGATCAGCAGTTCGCCGGGCCCGGGCACGGGCTGCGGCCGCGTGCAGGCGCGCAGCACCTCCGGACCACCCGGCTGGGCGATCTCGAAGGCGCGCATCGTCGCAGGCATGCCGGCCGCCAACACGCCGGGGCTTACTCGGGCTGCTTCGGCGGCTCGGCCGCCGGGGCTGCCGAGGACTCGGCGGACGGGGCGTCCGCAGCACCTTCCGCCGGCGCGGCGTCGCGGCGCGGGCGGTCATCACGGTCGCTGCGCTCACGGCGCGGGCGGTCCTCACGGTCCCGACGCGGCCGATCGTCGCGGTCACGGCTGAAGCGCTCGCGCGGGGCCTCTTCCGGCATGCCCTCGGGCCGCTCGAGCAGCGCCTTCATGCTGAGCTTGATGCGGCCCTTCTCGTCGGTCTCGAGCACCTTGACCTGCACGACCTGGCCTTCCCTGAGGAAGTCCTCGACCTTCTCGACGCGCTGGTGCGCGATCTGGCTGATGTGCAGCAGGCCGTCCTTGCCCGGCAGGATGTTGATGAGCGCGCCGAAGTCCAGGATCTTGGTGACCGGGCCTTCGTAGACCTTGCCCACCTCGGCCTCGGCGGTGATCTCGGCGATGCGCTTCTTGGCGTACTCGGCCTTCTCGGCCTCGGTGCTGGCGATGGTGATCGTGCCGTCCTCGCCGATGTCGATGGTGCAGCCGGTCTCCTCGGTCAGCGCGCGGATGGTGGCGCCGCCCTTGCCGATGACGTCGCGGATCTTCTCCGGGTTGATCTTCATCGTGTACAGGCGCGGGGCGAACTTGCTCACCTCTTCCTTGGCGCCGCCCACGGCCTCGACCATCCTGCCCAGGATGTGCAGGCGCGCCTCCTTGGCCTGCGCCAGCGCCACCTGCATGATTTCCCTGGTGATGCCCTGGATCTTGATGTCCATCTGCAGGGCCGTGATGCCGCCGTTCGTGCCGGCCACCTTGAAGTCCATGTCGCCGAGGTGATCCTCGTCGCCCAGGATGTCGGTCAGCACCGCGAAGCGGTTGCCTTCCTTGATCAGGCCCATGGCGATGCCGGCCACGTGCGCCTTCAGCGGCACGCCGGCATCCATCAGGCTCAGGCAGCCGCCGCACACCGAGGCCATCGACGACGAGCCGTTGCTCTCGGTGATCTCGGACACCACCCGCAGCGTGTACGGGAACTCTTCCTTGCTCGGCAGCACCGCCACCAGAGCGCGCTTGGCCAGGCGGCCATGGCCGATCTCGCGGCGCTTCGGCGAACCCACGCGCCCGGTCTCGCCGGTGGCGAAGGGGGGCATGTTGTAGTGCAGCATGAATCGGTCTTCGAAGTCGCCGGCCAGCGCGTCGATGCGCTGCGCGTCGCGCTCGGTGCCCAGCGTGGCGGCCACCAGGGCCTGCGTCTCGCCGCGCGTGAACAGCGCCGAGCCGTGGGTGCGGGGCAGCACGCCAGTGCGGATCTCGATGGGGCGCACGGTGCGGGTATCGCGGCCGTCGATGCGGGGCTCACCGGCCAGGATCTGGCCGCGCACGATGGCGCTCTCGATGTTGAACAGTAGGCCCTCGACCTCGACCTTGTCGAACTCGATGTTCTCGGCCTTCAGCGCCGCGAACACGTTGCCGGCCACCTCGCGGCAGGCCTGCGTGCGGGCCTGCTTGCTGCGGATCTGGTAGGCGGCGCGCAGCGGGCCCTCGGCCAGCTCGGTGACCTTGGCGATGAAGGGCTCGTTCTTGGCCGGGGCCTGCCACTGCCACTCGGCCTTGCCCGCGTCGCGCACCAGTTCGTTGATGGCGTTGATGGCGATCTTGCCCTGGTCGTGGCCGAAGACCACGGCGCCCAGCATCACTTCCTCGCTCAGCTGGTCGGCTTCCGACTCGACCATCAGCACGGCGGCCTCGGTGCCGGCCACGACCAGGTCCATCTTGCTGTCGGCCAGCTGCGTCTGGCCGGGGTTCAACACGTACTCGCCGTTGACGTAGCCCACGCGCGCGGCGCCGATGGGGCCGTTGAACGGGATGCCGCTGATCGCCAGCGCGGCGCTGGTACCGATCATGGCGGCGATGTCGGCCTGCACCTCGGGGTTCAGGCTCAGCACGTGCACGACGACCTGCACCTCGTTGAAGAAGCCGTCCGGGAACAGCGGGCGGATCGGGCGGTCGATCAGGCGGCTGGTCAACGTCTCCAGCTCGCTGGGGCGGCCCTCGCGCTTGAAGAAGCTGCCGGGGATCTTGCCGGCGGCGTAGGTCTTCTCGATGTAGTCGACGGTCAGCGGGAAGAAGTCCTGGCCGGCCTTGGCCTCGGACTTGGCGACGACGGTGGCCAGGACCACGGTGTCGTCCATGCTGACGAGCACGGCACCCGTGCTCTGGCGGGCGATCTCGCCAGTTTCCAGCGTGACGGTGTGCTGGCCCCACTGGAACGTCTTGGTGACCTTGTTGAACAGGCTCATGCGGTGTCTTCCTTCAGACAGGGTGGGCAGCGCAATGCCATTCCAGAGAGACCCTGCGCGGGCACCAGGGGATGCGGCGCGGGGTGCCGTTGGAATGACACAGCTCTTGCGGCCCGGGGTTGAACGAACGGGATCGGGGGCCGCCGAACGGCCGGCAGCCCCCGGGGGAGTCTTACTTGCGCAGGCCGAGCTTGGCGATCAGCGCGGTGTAGCGATCGGCGTCCTTGTCCTTCAGGTAGGACAGCAGGCGCTTGCGCTGGTTGACCATCTTCAGCAGGCCGCGGCGGCCGTGGTGGTCCTTCAGGTGCTGCTTGAAGTGTGGCGTGAGCTCGTTGATGCGCGCGGTGAGCAGCGCGACCTGCACTTCGGGGCTGCCGGTGTCGGCGGCGCCACGGGCGTGGGCCTTGACGATGTCGGCGGTTGCGGTGGTGGTCAGGGGCATGTCGATTTCCTGTGTGGATGCCATGATGGCTGGAAACCGCCCCAGGGGGAACGCCGAGCCGGCGCGCCACCGAGAGAGGTTTCCGTGCGTCTACTTGCGAACGCCAGTGAAACCGACCGGCGCCGTGCGCTCCACGGCCGTGAGCCGAGTAGCCTGCAATTATGGCACGAGGGCTGCTTGGAGTCGCGCGAGGCCCTGGTCGAGCCGGGCCGGGTCGCGCGAGGCGAAGCACCAGCGCAACCAGCCCTCGCCTTCGGGCCCGAAGGCGGCGCCGGGGGCAAGGCCCAGGCCGTGGGCGGCCACCAGGTGCCGCGCCAGGGCCAGCGAATCGCCGGCCAGCGGGTGGCCTTCGGCGCGTAAGAAGGCGTACAGCCCGCCCGGCGCCGCGGCCACCCGCACGCCTGGCAGCGCCTGCAGGCCGCCGACGAGCCGGTCGCGGCAAAGCCGCAGGTGGGCCACGACGCGCGGCACCAGCGTATCGGCCATCGCCAGCGCCGCCAGGCCGCCGCGCTGCACGAACACCGGCGCGCAGGAGCTGTTGAACTCCAGCAGCCGCCCCATGGCCGGCATCGCCGCCTCGGGCAGCACCAGCCAGCCAAGGCGCCAGCCCGTCATCAGGAAGCTCTTGCTGAAGCTGTGCACCACCACCACGCGGTCGTCGGGTTCGGCGAGGTCGAGGAAGCTCGGCGCGGCGCCGCCCGCGGGCACGTCGAAGGCCAGCCGCTCGTAGACATCGTCGGCCACGATCCAGGTGCCGGTGCGCCGGCAGTGCTCGAGCATCGCCTGCTGCTCGGCGGCGCCGAGCGTCCACCCGGTCGGGTTGTTGGGCGCGTTGACCAGCAGCACGCGCGTGGCCGGCGTCACGCGCGCCAGCAGCGCGGACAGGTCCAGCCGCCAGGCGCCCTGCACGTCGGGTGCCAGGGGCACCCGCGTCACGCGCGCGCCCAGGATGGCCGGCTGCGCGGTCAGGTTCGGCCAGACGGGCACCACGGCCACGACTTCGTCGCCTGCGCCCAGCAGCATCTGCATGGCCAGCATCAGCGCGCTCACCCCGGCCGAGGTGACGGCGATGCGCGAGGCCGCCACCGGCCGGTGCAGCGTCGTGGCGTAGGCAGAGATGGCCTCGCGAAGCTCGGGCAGCCCAAGGTTGTGCGAGTAGAAGGTCTCGCCCCTTGCCAGCGATTCGGCCGCCGCCGCGCGGATGGGCTCGGGCGTGACCTCGTCGCTCTCGCCGAACCAGAACGGCAGCACGTCAGCGCGGCCCAGGCCGGCGTTGGCCACCTCGCGGATCTGGCTGGCGGGCAATTGCTCGACGGCGGCGCGGATCATGCGGGCTCGTTCCTCGGGAGTCATCGGGCCATCGGGCCGTCAGTCGGGCCGCGGCATGCGGCAGGCGTGCGGCTGGGCCACGGCCTCGGCCTCGAAGCGCCGCAGCGTCCGGAAGCCGAAGCCCGATCCCTCGACGTCGAACGGCACGCCGGGCGAGCCGGCACGCTCCATCAAGCTCACGACCAGCGGCTGCTGGAGTTGGTGGTCGGCGGCGCGCATGCGCGCCGGGTGCCAGGCGAAGGGCGTGGCCGAAGAGTCCAGGCCCTCGAGCGCACGCGCCACCGCGGCGGCCTCGGTGCTGCCGGCCCGCTCGATGGCCACGGCCAGCATCTCCACCATCAGTTGCATGCGCAGGTGCAGGTAGTCGTCCTGCGGCGCCGGGAAGCGACGGCGGAAGGCGCGCACCAGGTCGTCGGACGCCTCGCCGCCCAGGTTGGGGTGCCACTCGGCCACCGCGAGCACGCGGCCCACGCCTGCCTCGCCGATGGCCGACGGCGTGCCCAGGGCGTTGCCGTAGAACGTGAAGAGGCGCGCCTCGCTGCCGACCTCGCGCAGCGCCCGCACGAGCAGCGCCAGGTCGTTGCCCCAGTTCGGCGTGAGCACGGCCTGCGCGCCGCTGGCCTTGATCTTGGTGGCGTAGGGCATGAAGTCGCGCACGCGGCCCAGCGGGTGCAGCTCGTCGCCGACGATCTCGATGTCGGGCCGCCGTTGCGCCACCAGCGCCCGGGCCTGGCGCAGCACGTGCTGGCCGAAGCTGTAGTCCTGCCCGATGAGGTACAGGCGCTGCACGCGGCGGTCGGCCTGCAGCGCATCGACCAGCGCGGCCAGCCGCATGTCGGCGTGGGCGTCGAAGCGGAAGTGCCAGAAGCTGCAGCGCTCGTTGGTAAGCGCCGGGTCCACGGCCGAGTAGTTGAGGAACAGCACGCGCCGCTGGGGGCTGCGCTCGTTGTGCTTGTCGATGGCATCCGACAGCACCGCGGCGGTGGCCGAGCTGTTGCCCTGCAACACGATGCTGGCGCCGTCGTCGAGCGCGCCACGCAGCGCCGACAGGGCCTCCTCGGAACTGCCTTTGCTGTCGTGGCGCGACAAGGCAAGCAGCCGGCGCCGGGGCCCCACGCGCACGCCGCCGCGCGCGTTCACGCGCTCAACAGCCCACAGCAGGTTGCGGAACACCGCCTCGCCGGCGTTGGCGAACGGGCCGGACAGGCCCTCGATCAGCGCCAGGCGCAGCGGCTCGGTGGCGCCCTGGGCCTGGCCGCGCGGCGCCAGGGGCAGCAAGGCCGCCCCGGCCAGCAGCCTGCGTCGGGTTCGATGCACGTCGTAACGGAAGGTCTTGAAAACGCGGCGGCCGGCAGTCACCTGCGGGCCATGGATGCCGTGACCAGGGCCTCGGGCCGGCACGGCGATGTGTGTGTCACGCCATTCTAGGAGGCCCCATGTTCATCGTTCCCAGCAGCCGCGACACCCGCCAGCTCACCCGGCTTTTCGACGACGCCTTCGACCGCTTCTTCGGGGAGGTCGCCGTGCCCGCGGCCGAAAGTGTGGCCTCGCGCAGCCCCGCGCTCGACGTCGCCGAGAGCGATCGCGGCTACACCGTCAAGCTCGAGATGCCCGGCGTGGCCCGCGAAGACGTCAAGGTCTCGATCGACGGCCGCCAGGTCACCGTGCAGGCGCAGAGCCAGCACCAGGAGGAGCGCAAGGACGGCGAGCGCGTCGTCTACCGCGAGCGTTCGGTGTCGAGCTACGAGCGCACCTTCACGCTGCCGCTGGAAGTGGACCAGACCGAGGCCGGAGCCCGGCTTGTGCACGGCGTGCTGACGCTGACGCTGCCAAAGCGCGGCGCGCGCAACGCGGCGCAGATCACGGTGTCGTGATCGACAGTTCGGCGAGCGGCCAGCGCGGCCGCACGTCGAAGGCTCCGTCGGTCTGCGGCACGGCCAGGCCGTGCCGCAGGCGCAGCGCCGCGGCCAGCGCGATCATCGCGCCGTTGTCGGTGCACAGCGCCAGCGGCGGGTAGTGCACGGCGGCGCCGCGGAGCGTGACCGCGGCGCAGAGCCGCTCGCGCAGGCGCCGGTTGGCGCCCACGCCGCCGGCCACCACCAGCGTGGTGGAGCTGGTGGTCTCGAGCGCCCGCAGCGACTTGGCCACAAGCACGTCGAC
>JBILSW010000521.1:0-2801 GCA_044371895.1 Rubrivivax sp. | reverse complement strand
CGCTGCGCGCGGTTGGCGGCGGCCGCTACCTGCTGGTCGACGACTACGGCCACCACCCGGTGGAGCTGGCCGCCGTGATCGCCGCCGCGCGCGGCGCGTACCCGGGCCGCCGCCTGGTTCTGGCCTTCCAGCCGCACCGCTACACCCGCACGCGCGACTGCTTCGCCGACTTCGCCGCCGTGCTGCGCGGGGCCGACGCCATCTGGCTCACCGAGGTCTACCCGGCCGGCGAGGCGCCCATCGCCGGGGCCGACGGCGCGAGCCTGGCCGCCGCCGTGCCGGGCGCGCACTTCGTGCCGCGGCTGGCCGACCTGCCCGCGGCGCTGCACGCCGCGCTGCGCGAGGGCGACGTGCTGCTGGGCATGGGCGCCGGCTCCATCGGCACGCTGCCGGGCCGGCTGCAGGCGCTGTCCGACACCGTTTCGCCGGGAGGTGCTGCATGAGCGCGGCCTTCGACACCGAGCAGGCCATCGACCCCGCGGCCCTGGGCAAGGTGGCCGTGCTCATGGGCGGCCGCAGCGCCGAGCGCGAGGTCAGCCTGATGAGCGGCTCCGGCGTGCTGGCCGCGCTGCGCAGCCAGGGCGTGGACGCGCACGCCTTCGACCCCGCCGAGCGCCCGCTGCAGGCGCTGGCCGACGAGGGCTATGCGCGCGTGTTCATCGCGCTGCACGGCCGCGGCGGCGAGGACGGCTCGCTGCAGGGCGCGCTGGAGCTGCTGCGGCTGCCCTACACCGGCAGCGGCGTGCTGGCCAGCGCCATCGCGATGGACAAGACCATGACCAAGCGCGTCTGGCTGGCTGAGGGCCTGCCCACGCCGCGCTGGGTGCTGCTGCAGCCGGGCCAGATGCAGCGCGAGCGCGTGATCGCCGTGCCCGACACGCTGGGCCTGCCGCTGATCGTGAAGCCGCCGCGCGAAGGCAGCTCCATCGGCATCAGCAAGGTCGAGGGCTACTCGCAGATGCAGGCGGCCGTGGAGCTGGCCGCGCAGTACGACCCCGACGTGCTGTGCGAGGAATTCGTGCCGGGCATCGAGATCACCTGCCCGGTGCTGGGCGCGGGCGAGGCGGCGCGCGCGCTGCCGGTGGTGCGCATCGCCGCGCCCGGCGGCAACTACGACTACGAGCACAAGTACTTCTCAGACGACACCGGCTACCACTGCCCCAGCGGCCTGCCGCCCGAGGAAGAGGCCGAGGTGCAGCGCCTGACGCTGGCCGCCTACCGTGCGCTGGGCTGCCGCGGCTGGGGCCGCGCCGACCTGATGCTGCGGCAGAGCGACCGCAGGATCTTCCTGCTCGAGATGAACACCAGCCCCGGCATGACCGGCCACTCGCTGGTGCCGATGTCGGCCCGCCAGGCCGGCATCGGCTACGAGCGCCTGTGCCTGCTGCTGCTGGCCCAGGCCACGCTGGACAACGCGCGCGACTGAAGCCTGCCCCTCACCCGCCATGGTCACGCTCCGCCGCCCCGCCCACGCCACCGCTGCCGCCGCCGAACGCTGCGGCGTGCCGCTGCCGGCCGACGTGCGCCTGATGAACGCCGTGGCCACCGCCGTGTTCGTGCTGGCCGCGGCCGGGGCCGGCGTCGCGGCCTGGGCCTGGCTGATGCGCAGCCCCTGGTTCCCCATCCGCGCCATCCAGCTCGACGGCGACCTGGCGCGCAACAGCGTGCCCACCATCCGCGCCAACGCCACGCCGCGGCTGGCCGGCAACTTCTTCAGCGTCGACCTGCAGCAGAGCCGCGCCGCCTTCGAGAGCGTGCCCTGGGTGCGCCGGGCGGTGGTGCGCCGCGTCTGGCCCGACCGGCTGCTGGTGCGCCTGGAGGAACACCGCCCGGTGGCCCTGTGGGCCGGCGAGGAGCCGCTGGAGGCTGTCGACACCGGCCGCATCGTCAACAGCTTCGGCGAGGTGTTCGACGCCAACGTGGGCGACGTCGAGGACGAGGCCCTGCCCGTGCTCAGCGGCCCCGAGGACCGCGCTGCCGAGGTGCTGAGAATGCTGCAGCGGCTGCGCCCGCTGCTGGCCCGGCACGACCTGCAGCTCAGCGCGCTGCACCTGTCGGGCCGCGGCTCCTGGCGGGCCGCCTTCGACAGCGGCGCCACCATGGAGCTGGGCCGCGGCAGCGACGACGAGATCGTGGCGCGCACCGAGCGCTTCGTGCGCACCTTCGCCGCAGCCAACGCGCGCTGGCGCGCGCCGCTGCTGCACGCCGACCTGCGCCACCCGAGCGGCTACGCCCTGCGCCTGCGCGGCGTGACCCCCAACCCCAGCGCCGCCGCCCCCGCCGGCGCGACGAACTGACCCCACGAGGAACACCGAGGAACACCCCGATGGCCAAGGACTACAAGGACATGGTGTTCGGCCTGGACATCGGCACCGCCAAGGTCATGGTGGTGGCGGCCGAGGTCGTGGACGGCGAGCTGCGCGTGGCCGGCCTGGGCGTGGCGCCCACGCACGGCCTCAAGCGCGGCGTGGTCGTCAACATCGAGGCCACGGTGGCCAGCATCCAGCAGGCGCTGAAGGAGGCCGAGATGATGGCCGCCTGCAAGATCACCAGCGTCTACACCGGCATCACCGGCAGCCACATCCGCGGCCTCAACAGCACGGGCATGGTGATCGTGCGCGACAACCGCGAGGTCACGCCCACCGACGTGGCGCGCGTGGTCGAGACGGCCAAGGCCATCAACATCCCCAACGACCAGCGGCTGCTGCTGGTGGAGCCGCAGGAATTCATCATCGACGGGCACGAGGTCAAGGAGCCCATCGGCATGAGCGGCAGCCGGCTCGAGGTGAAGGTGCACATCG
>JBILSW010000520.1:0-2804 GCA_044371895.1 Rubrivivax sp. | reverse complement strand
GACGGGGATGCCCCAGCCCTCCAGCAACTCGGCTACACGGGAGGCCGTGCGCTCTTCTGCAAAGCTCAGTTCCGGATGGGCGTGCAGGTCGTGGCGGATGGCCATGAACTCTGCCGCGCTGTCCTCGATCTCGCGAATCATGAGTCTTCCCCCTCGAAACCTGCCAGCACGTTCGCGACGTTGACACCCAGGACCTCGACCGCGTATCCGCCTTCCATGACGAACAGCGTCGGCAACCCCAGCTCGGCCAAGCGACGGCCCATCGGGACGTAGTGGCCGCTCTCGAGCTTGAAGCTGCCGGAAGGGTCGTCGCGGTGCGTGTCCACGCCCAGCGACACCACCAGGGCCTCAGGCGCGTAGGCGCCGATGCGCCGGCAGCAGGTCTCCAACGCCTCACACCAGGCCGCCCAATCGCTGCCGGCGGGCAGCGGGCAGTTGAGGTTGAAGCCTTCGCCTACGCCGGCACCTGTCTCTTCGGCATGACCGACGAAGTAAGGGTAGTCCTCGGCCGGGTCGGCGTGCACGGAACACATGAGCACATCGGCACGTTCGTAGAAGATCTCCTGGGTGCCGTTGCCGTGGTGGTAGTCCACGTCCAGCACGGCCACGCGGCGCATGCCGCCATCGATAAAGGCCTGCGCGGCAATCGCCGCGTTGTTCAAGTAGCAATACCCCGCCAAGCGGGCCGCGCCCGCGTGGTGGCCGGGCGGGCGGCACAGGGCGAGCGCCGAACGTGCACCTTCGGCAACGGCGCGCTGTGCCGACAGCGCCACCTGAGCGGACCCATAGGCGGCGGCCCATGTGCCGGCCATCAAGGGCGCGATGGCATCACCGGCAAACCAGCCGAGCTGGGCCACGACAGAGTCAGGGCAGCGCGCCGGCATGCCGCCAGAGGCGGTGCCCGGCGCCGGCCAGAACTGCGGCAGCGCCAGTTCCGCACCGCGCTCGCGCGGCCAGCGTTCCCAGGCCGTCTGCAGGAAGATCAGGTAGTCGGCCCGGTGCACCCGTGCGATGGGTGCCAGGCCGGCGTCGCCGGCCGACCGCACCCGGTGCGCACCTTGGGCCCGCAAGGCATCCAGCACCACATCCACGCGATCGGGCGAGTCGAAATTCGGCGGCTGGCCTGCGCGCGCCATGGCCCGGCTGGGGTCGTGCGAGCGGTGGGCGGCGCCATGGACGATGAGCATGAGCGTGGTCTCCGCGGTGCTCAGGCTGCACGCAGGCGCTGCGCTGCGTGCCGGGCCGCGATGTGCCCGAAGATCATCGCCGGGCCCAGGGTGATGCCCGCACCGGGATACGTGCCACCCATGAAACTGGCCGCGTCATTGCCCGCCACGTAAAGGCCTTCGATGGGCCGACCGCTCACGTCAAGCGCCCGAGCGTGCTCGTCGGTCTGCAGACCCACGAAGCTACCAATGTCGCCCGGCACCACCTTGACCGCGTAGAAGGGCCCTTGCTCGATGGGTGCTACGCACGGGTTGGGAACATGGCCGCGGCTGCCATTGAAGCGTTCGTAGACATCAGCACCCTTGTTGAACTCCCCGTCAATGCCGCGTCCCGCGCCGGCATTCAGCCGTGCCACCGTCTGACGAAGGCCAGCGGCGTCGATGCCACAGGCCTGCGCAAGTTCATCCAGCGTCTGCCCGCGCTTGAGGTAGCCGCTGCCGATGAAGCCCCCGATCGGCAAGGGCCACGGCGGCACACGTCCGAGCCCGTACTGCCGGATGGCGCGGCTGTCGCAGATGATCCAGCTGCACACCTCGGCGTCGTCGCGGCAGGCGTGGATCATGGCCGGCACGAAGTCGTGGTACGACAGCGACTCGCTGATGAAGCGCCGCCCTCGCCGGTCCACCGCGATGTAGCCCGCCTTGCCGCGGTCGTTGTAGTGAGGGAAGGGCACGTCGCTGCCGTCCGGTTGCGGCACCAGCGACATCGGCGTCCATGCCGCCGGGTGATGCTGCGCATCCTTCAGCGCGGCGCCGGCCTGGCCAGCCAACTGCAGACCATCACCGGTGTTGCCCGCCGGCGCGGCGGTTCTATGGTTCTTGCCTGCGGAGACATGCGCGTAGTAGCGCGCACGCAGTTCGGGGTTGGCCGGAAAACCGCCGCAGGCGAGTACGACGCCAGCACGCGCTCGAATCTCGCACGGGCCGTCGGGCGACTGCACCAGCGCGCCCGAGACACGACCGTCCTCCACCAGCAGTTGCTTGATGGGCGTGTTCAACCGCAGATCGACACCGCGCTCGAAAGCACTGAGCGCGAGCATGGCCACCAGGGCGTTGCCGTTGGACAGCCGCGTGCTGCGCCCATGACCACCCAAGCGGTCCATCACATAACGCAGGAACCTGCGGCCCACGACGCCACGGCTGTGCCAGGACTTCGTCATGCCGTAGTAGTGAACCAGATCCTCACGGCCGACCATCATGCCGCCGAAGATGGTGGTGCTGGCCAGCGGCGGCCGCAGGTCGCGCAGGCGCGCGCCCAGCCGCCTCGCGTCGAACGGGTTGGCCCCGAGCGAGCGCCCCCCGCGAGAGGCACCTGCGACACCCTGGTGGTAATCGGGCCACAGTGGAGACAGGTGGTAGCTGACATGTGTGTGGTCTTCGAACCACGCAAAGATGTCCGCCGCCTGGCGCACATAGGCCTCGGTCTTGGCTTCGTCGGTGTAGGCACCACCTTCACCGCGCAGGTACTGCAGTGCGAGCGCCGGGTTGTCTTCGATTCCGGCAGCGCGCGCCTGGCGGCTGCCGGGGATCCACACCAGGCCGGCAGAGAAACAGGTGGTCCCACCGAACACGGGCGCC
>JBILSW010000519.1:0-2817 GCA_044371895.1 Rubrivivax sp. | reverse complement strand
CTACAACACCGGCCTGATCATCGACGACCAGGGTCGCATCCAGCTCTACTACCGCAAGCTGCACCCCTGGGTGCCGGTGGAGGCCTGGGAGCCGGGCAACATGGGCATTCCCGTGTGCAACGGGCCCAACGGCAGCCGCATCGCGCTGATCATCTGTCACGACGGCATGTTCCCCGAGATGGCGCGCGAGGCCGCGTACAAGGGCGCCGAGATCATCCTGCGCACCGCGGGCTACACGGCGCCCATACGCCGCGCCTGGAAGATCACCAACCAGGCCAACGCCTTCCAGAACCTGGCGCAGACCGCCAGCGTGTGCCTGTGCGGCAGCGACGGCAGCTTCGACAGCATGGGCGAGGGCATGTTCTGCCACCTCGACGGCAGCATCCTGGCCGAGGGCGGCAACCGCCCCGACGAGATCATCACCGCCGAGCTCAGGCCCGACCTGGTGCGCGAGGCCCGCGCGCAGTGGGGCGTCGAGAACAACCCCTACCAGCTCTACCACCGCGGCTACGTCGCGGTGCGGGGCGGGGCCCAGGACTGCCCCTACACCTTCATGCACGACATGCTGGCCGGGCGCTACCGGCTGCCCTGGGACGCCACGATCCAGGTGCGCGACGGCACGCCCTGCGGCTTTGCGGCGCCGGTGCGCGACTACCGGGGCGCTGAGCCCAATCCGCTGGAAGGGCAGGGGGGCTCGCGATGAGCGCGGTCGCGGCCGATCCCTACCCCTGGCCCTACGACGGCGACCTGCGCGCGGACAACACCGCGCTGGTCGTCATCGACATGCAGACCGATTTCTGCGGCGTCGGCGGCTACGTCGACGCGATGGGCTACGACCTGAACCTGACGCGCTCGCCGATCGGGCCGATCTCCCGCCTGCTGGCGGCCTTCCGTGACGGCGGCTTTCACGTGATCCACACTCGCGAAGGTCACCGGCCCGACCTGTCGGACCTTCCGGCCAACAAGCGCTGGCGCTCGCAGCGCATCGGCGCGGGCATCGGCGACGCCGGGCCCTGCGGCCGCATCCTGGTACGCGGCGAGCCGGGCTGGGAGATCATCCCCGAGCTCGCGCCGCTGCCCGGCGAGGTCGTCATCGACAAGCCTGGCAAGGGCAGCTTCTGCGCCACCGACCTCGAGCTGATCCTGCGCACCCGCGGCATCCGCAACCTCGTGCTCACCGGCATCACCACCGACGTGTGCGTGCACACGACCATGCGCGAGGCCAACGACCGCGGCTTCGAGTGCCTGATCGTCGAGGACGGCACCGGCGCCACCGACCTGGGCAACCACCGCGCCGCACTGAAGATGGTGACGATGCAGGGCGGCGTGTTCGGCGCGGTGGCGTCGTCGGCAGCCGTGCTCGACGCGCTGACATGAGTGCACTGCGGCTCGACACCTACGCCCTGGGCAAGCGCTTCGGGGCCCTGCAGGCGCTCGACGACGTCTCGATCGCCGTGCGGCCCGGCAGCGTGCACGCGTTGCTCGGCGAGAACGGCGCCGGCAAGAGCACGCTCGTCAAGTGCGTGGTGGGCTACCAGCGGCCCGACGCCGGCTCGGTGCTGATCGAAGGCCGCGAGGTCGACATCGGCTCGCCCGGCTCAGCGCGCGCGCTTGGCATCGGCATGGTCTACCAGCACTTCACCGTCGTGCCGGGCATGACCGTGGCCGAGAACCTGCTGATCGCCCGCGGCGCTTTGCCTGGGGTGATCGACTGGCGCCGCGTGCGCGCCGAGCTCACGGCGTTCATGGATGCGGCGCCGTTCCGGCTCGACCTCGACGCGACGCCGAGGCAGCTGTCGGCCGGCGAGAAGCAGAAGCTCGAGATCCTCAAGCAGCTGTACCTGCAGCCGCGGCTGCTGATCCTCGACGAGCCGACCTCGGTGCTCACGCCGCAGGAGGCCGACGAGGTGCTGGGCGCGCTGCGCGAGCGCGCCCACGCGGGGCAGACGACCGTGGTGCTGATCACGCACAAGTTCCGCGAGGTGATGGCCTTCGCCGACGACGTGAGCGTGTTGCGGCGCGGCCGGCTGGCGCGTGCCAGCGCCGTGGCCGAGACGAACCCGGCCGCGCTGGGGGCGCTGATGGTCGGCGAGGACACCCGCGTCCGCGACGAGGCAACGCCGAGCCAGCGCCTGCGCCGCGCCGCCGCGACCGCGGGCGATGTGCGTCTGAGCCTGCGCGGCCTGGCCGTCATGGGCGACCGCGGCGAAGTCGCCGTCGATTCCGTCGACCTCGACGTGCATGGCGGCGAGATCGTAGGCATCGCCGGCGTGGCCGGCAACGGCCAGCGCGAGCTGATGGAGGCGCTGGCCGGGCAGCGCGCGCGTGCCGCGGGCGGCGTCACCGTGTCGGGCCAGGCGTACCGGGCCACGCGGGCGCAGAACCGGGCGCTGCGCGTGCGCGGCCTGCCCGAGGAGCCGCTGCGCAACGGCTGCGTGGCGCAGATGTCGGTGGCAGCCAACATCGGCTTGCGCAGTTTCGACGTCGCGCCGTTCGCGCGAAGCGGCTTCCGCGTGCCCGGTGCCATGGAGAAGCGGGCGCGCGAGCTGATCGCCGCCTTCCGCGTCAAGACCCAGGGCGAAGGCGCACCGATCGGCTCGCTGTCGGGCGGCAACGTGCAGCGCGCGGTGCTGGCGCGCGAGCTGTCGGAGCCGGCCGATGTGCTGCTGGTGTCCAACCCGGTGTTCGGCCTGGACTTCGCCGCCGTGGCCGAGGTGCACGCGCGGCTGATCGCCGCGCGCGACCGCGGGACGGCGGTGCTGATGGTGAGCGAGGACCTCGACGAGCTGCTGAAGGTCGCCGACCGCATCGTCGTCA
>JBILSW010000518.1:0-2827 GCA_044371895.1 Rubrivivax sp. | reverse complement strand
TGGCGCAGGCCACGGCCTACCTGGCCGTGGCGCCCAAGTCCAATGCCGTCTACAAGGCCTGGGGAGCGCTGCGCGAGCAGGTGGCCCGCGACGGCACCCACCCGGTGCCCGTGCACCTGCGCAACGCGCCGACGGCGCTGATGAAGTCGCTGGGCGTGGGTGCCGGCTACCGCTACGCGCACGACGAGCGCGACGGCCACGCGGCCGGCGAGACCTACCTGCCGCCCCACCTGGTGGACCGGCGCTTCTACGAGCCGGTGCCGCGCGGGCTGGAGCTGCGCATCGGCGAGCGGCTGGCCGAGCTGCGCCACCGCAATGCCGAGGCCGCTCGCAAACCCCCGGCCGAGGCCTCTGGAGCCGACACCTAGAATCCGCCCCGTCGACCCCGGGCCGGTTTCTTGCATGACTCCCCGGCCAACGGAGAACCCCCCGAATGGAAATCTTCCTCCAGCAGATCATCAACGGTCTGGTCCTGGGCAGCATGTACGCGCTCGTGGCCCTGGGCTACACGATGGTCTACGGCATCATCAACCTCATCAACTTCGCCCACGGCGAGGTGCTGATGTTCGGCGCGCTCACCAGCTGGACGGTGGTGACGCTGCTGGTCGACACCGGGCTGCCCGGCTGGGCGTTGATGCTCGTGTCGATGGGCTGTGCGGTGGTGGTGTGCGCGGCGCTGAACTTCACGATCGAGAAGCTGGCGTACCGCCCGCTGCGCAACGCCCCGAGGCTGGCGCCGCTGATCACCGCGATGGGCATCAGCCTGCTGCTGCAGACCATCGCCATGATCATCTGGAAGCCCAACCCCAAGCCCTACCCGCAACTGCTGCCCACCGAGCCCATCGACCTGGGCGGCCCGGTGATCACGGTCACGCAGGTGCTGATCCTGGGCGTCACGGCCATCGTGCTGGCGGTGCTGATGTACATCGTCAACCGCACCAAGCTGGGCCGCGCCATGCGCGCCACCGCCGAGAACCCGCGCGTGGCAGCGCTGATGGGCGTCAAGCCCGACCTCGTGATCTCTGCCACCTTCGTGATCGGCGCCGTGCTCGCGGCCGTGGCCGGCATCATGTGGGCGGCCAACTACGGCACGGTGCAGCACACCATGGGCTTCCTGCCCGGCCTGAAGGCCTTCACGGCGGCCGTGCTGGGGGGTATCGGCAACCTGGCCGGCGCCGTGGTGGGTGGCCTGCTGCTGGGCCTGGTGGAGGCGCTGGGCGCCGGCTACCTGGGCGCGCTGACCGGCGGCGTGCTGGGCAGCCACTACGCCGACATCTTCGCCTTCGTGGCGCTGATCCTCGTGCTCACGCTCAGGCCGCAGGGCCTGCTGGGCGAGCGCGTGGCCGACCGCGCCTGAGAGAGGAACCGCGATGCAGTCGATGCAGACCAAGATCGTGGTCTTCGTGCTGTGCGCGCTGGCGCTGCTGGCGCTGCCGCTGGTGATGCAGTCCGTGGGCCTGGGCAACTTCTGGATCCGCATCCTGGCCACGGCGCTGCTGTACGTGCTGCTGGCGCTGGGGCTGAACATCGTGGTCGGCTACGCCGGCCTTCTGGACCTGGGCTTCGTCGCGTTCTACGCGGTGGGCGCGTACATGTATGCGCTGCTCGCCAGCCCGCACCTGTTCGAGACCTTCCCGGCCATCGCCGCGTGGTTTCCGAACGGGCTGCACACGCCCATCTGGATGGTCATCCCGCTCGCCGCGGGCTTGGCCGCGATCGCCGGCGTGCTGCTGGGCACGCCGGTGCTCAAGCTGAGGGGCGACTACCTGGCCATCGTCACTTTGGGCTTCGGCGAGATCATCCGCGTGTTCCTGAACAACCTCGAGCACCCGGTGAACATCACCAACGGGCCGCGGGGCCTGGACCGCATCGACCCGATGACCATCGGTCCGGCCGCCGAGCCCTGGGTCAACTTCGGCAAACCCCTGCTCGTGGGCGGCTTCAGCATCCCGTCGGTCACGCTGTATTACTACCTGTTCCTGATCCTCGTGGTGGCGAGCGTCGTGATCTGCCATCGCCTAGAAACCAGCCGCATCGGCCGCGCCTGGATGGCGATCCGCGAGGACGAGATCGCCGCCAAGGCCATGGGCATCAACACGCGCAACATGAAACTGCTGGCCTTCGGGATGGGCGCCACGTTCGGGGGCGTCAGCGGCAGCATGTTCGCCGCTTTCCAGGGCTTCGTCAGCCCCGAGAGCTTCAGCCTGATGGAGAGCGTGATGATCGTCGCCATGGTCGTGCTCGGCGGCATGGGCCACCTGCCGGGCGTCGTGCTGGGCGCGCTGCTGCTGGCGGCGCTGCCTGAGGTGCTGCGCGCCGTGTCGGGCCCGCTGCAGCAGCTGACGGGCGGGCGGCTCGACGCGTCCATCCTGCGCCAGCTGCTGATCGCGCTGGCCATGATCTCGATCATGCTGCTGCGCCCGCGCGGCCTGTGGCCGGCGCGCGAGCACGGCAAGGCGGCGTCGCAACCGGCGCCCGCCGACGGCGCGGCGGCCAAGGCATGAGCGCGCCCCAGAGCACGGCAGGCGGCGACGTCGTCCTCAAGGTCGCGGGGGTCAGCAAGCGCTTCGGCGGCCTGCAGGCGCTGTCCGACGTCGGCATCACCATCCGCGCCGGCCAGGTCTACGGCCTGATCGGCCCCAACGGCGCCGGCAAGACCACCTTTTTCAATGTCATCACGGGCCTGTACACGCCCGATGGCGGCAGATTCGAGCTCGGCGGCGCGCCCTACGAGCCCACGGCGGTGCACGAGGTGGCGCGCCCGGGCATCGCGCGCACCTTCCAGAACATCCGCCTGTTCCCCGAGATGACGGCGCTGGCGAACGTC
>JBILSW010000065.1:0-9675 GCA_044371895.1 Rubrivivax sp. | reverse complement strand
AGCTGAAGCTGTCACGCGAGCGGGCGGAGGTCTTCTTCCAGGCGCTGAAAGCCGTGCCCGTGTTCGCGCAGCCGCTGCGTCACACCACCTTCATGACCAGCTGGGCCCACCTCGCGCGCGGGCCGGTGCTGTCGCAGAAGTTCGTCGTCTACTGGGGCGCCCCGCGTGACACCCGCCGGCGGGCCGACGGCGCCTACTTCGGCGCCATGGGCGGCGCGCTGGAGCTGCTGTTCATCGACACCAACCGCGTGCCGCTGGCCGACAAGCTGGGCTCCGAAGGCCGCCAGGACTTCGACCGCCGCATCGAGGAAGGCGGCGTGCCCGTGGTGCTGTACGCCGAGCCCACGGTGCACGCCCGCGTCGGCGGCGGCGCGGTCTACGGCCAGTGGTTCATCGCCACGCGCGACGGCAGCCCGGCCCTGGCGCCCGTGCCGCTGGCCCTGCTGCTGGAGCTGGACATCGCGCAGCTGAAGAAGCGCGCCGCCGACAGCGAGCGCGGCTTCGCCAACAGCCTGCGCGAGCTGGAGGCCTCGATGACGCCCGAAGCCGCCGCCACGCGCCGCGCCCGGCGCCAGGCCGCCTGGGCCCGCGAGACCAAGGACCCCGACGCCATGACCCGCCGCCTGGACGCCGCCGAACGCACCGACCAGAGCGACTACGAGCGCCAGAAGGCGCGCCTGACGCCGCCGCCCACGCCCGACCCGCGAAACCCGCACTGGAGCGCGAAGCTGGCGCTGCAGGCCCTCGAACAGAAGCTGGCCGCCCTCGGCCCCGCGGGCCGCCAGGCGCCCGCTTGCGGCGCGCTCGACCCGGCCTTCGAGCCCGGGCTCGACATGCGCTGGCATGCCGTGGGCGCCGACGCGCCGGCCGACTGCCAGCCCATGGTGCGGCTGCGCGCCGACCTGCTGGCGCCCGGCAAGCCCGAGGAGGTGCGCGTGCTGGCCGCCTGGCTGCGCGACGCGCAATGCGGCAAGAACTGGGACCGCCCGCCGCAGTACAACGTCTGCAGCCGCATCACCACCACCCTGCGCGACATGGACTGGGCCGCCGTGCGCCGCAGCTTCGGCTGGAAGGACACGCCGTGACGCGCAGCGCAGAGCCCATCTCGCGCCGCCGGCTGCTGGCGGCCACGCTGCCGCTGGCCCTGCTGCCGACCGCCGGCCATGCGCAACTGGCGCCCGCCACGCTGCCCGCCGGGGGTGCCCGCATGGCGCTGCCCCAAGGCTTTGCGCTGCTGGACGGCCGCAACCCGCAGGTCTACGGCGCCACGCTCAAGCCCGAGCCCCGCGCCCACCACGCCGCGCGGATCTTCGTCTACGCCCCGGTGGCGCGGCCGGCCGGCAGCGCCGGCTTCACGGCGCTGTTCGAACGCGAGTGGCGCACCGAGTTCGGCAGCCTCGACCTGGGCGACACCGTCGCCCACTACCGCGGCCGCCTGCCCGGCGGCCTGGCCTGCTGCTATATGGGTCGCTTCTTCGAACGCCCCGGTGGCGCGATGTATGCCGTGATGTACCTGCTGGACCTGGGCGATCGTGCCCAGCTGGTGGCGGCCACCGTGGCGCCCGACTGGGACGGCGTGAACTTTCCTGCTGCTGTCGCGGACCACGGCCTGCGCTCGCTGGCGCAGCAGCTCTTCCCGCTGCTGGACAGCCTGCGCGCCGCCGACGGCCGCACGCCGGCCGCGCAGCCGCTGTTCGGCCGCGACGAGGTGCTGGGCCGCTGGGCGCACCGCAGCGGCAGTGTCGGCGGCAGCTTCGTCGACGCCCACACCGGCGGCTCGCTGGGCACGGCCGTGCGCGGCGCCGACAGCAGCCTGGTGCTGGGCGACGACGGCCGCTACCAAGACCGCATCGCCCTGTTCGCCCACAACCCCGGCGCCGGCACGAGCCTGGGCCCGCAGTCGCAGCAGCAGGCCGGCCGCTGGTCGTTCGACGGCGAGGTCATCACGCTGCAGCCCGACCGGCCCACCGGCCTGGACAACCGCCGCCGCGTGGCCGGCGTCGGACGGCAGGCCGATGGCCGCCGCGTGCTGATCCTGCTGAACCCCGAGGGTGGCAGCTTCAAGCCGCTGGCCTGGGTGCCGGTGTGGGACGGCCACGCCGGCGTGATGCGCTGGTACCAAGAGGCCCGCTGAGGGTCGAACCGAGGAAACAGACCATGAAGAAGCACTGCGCTTGGGCCGGGCTGCTGGCCACGGTGATCGCCCTGGCGGGCTGCGGCGGCGGCGGCAGCGCGGAGGCGCCCCCCTCCGGCTCTGCACCGGTCACGCCCTACACGCTGCAGCCCACCGGCGCGCCGCTGGAGGTGACGGTGGCGCTGGACAGCGCGCGCGCCGTGGTGCAGGACGTGCCGCTGACAGGCGGCACCCTCACCGCCACCGGGGCCGACGGCAGCACCTACACGCTCCGCATTCCGGCCAACGCGCTGGTGGCGGCCACGCGCATCACGCTCACGCCGGTGGCGCAGGTGTCGAACCTGCCGCTGGGCGAAACCGCCCGCACCGGCCTGGGCGTGCAGATGGAGCCCAGCGGCCTGCAGTTCGTCAACCCGGCCACGCTCACCATCACGCCGGCCGCGGCCTCGGCGGTGCCGCTGGCGCGCCAGCTCTTCGTGCAGTGGGAGGGCCGCGGCCAGAAGCTGGCGCTGGCCGCGCCCAACCCGCGCAGCGCCGACATCGAGCTCAGCGTGATGCATTTCAGCGGCATGGGCGTCGTGCGCAGCAAGGGCCTGGACGCCGACATCGAGCCCGTGCGCCAGCGCATCGGCGGCGATGCCGAGCGCCGCATCCAGAGTGCCGCCGCCGAAGCCCTGCACCGAGAACGCCAGGCCCAGCTGCTGGGCACCGACGCCGGCGCGGCCGGGCTGCAGGTGCAGCTGACCCGCCTCTTCAACGAGTTCCGCCAGCAGGTGGTGCTGCCGCGCATCGCGGCGGCCCCGAGCAGTTGCGCCGCCGCCCGCCTGGCGCTGATCACGGTGATCGGTGTCGAACGCCAGATGCAGCTGCTGGGCCTGGGCGGCGACAGCAGCTTCGACGGCGAGATCGCGGGGCTGATGGCCGTGGCCGCCGAGGTGTGCATGAAGGAGGAGTTCGAGATCTGCCGCGACGAGCACGTGCTCACGCGCGTCATCCCGGCGCGCCTGGGCCTGGAGCGGCAGGCACAGCTGCTGGGTCTGGGCGAAGGCGCCTTCAGCAGCACCGACCGCTACGTCGTCGGCTGCCTGAAGTTCGAACTCGACTTCTTCTCCACCGCCGGGGTGCGCAGCACCGACTTCGACACCGACGAAGGCGTGCAGGCGCTGAGGGTGCGGCTGCAATGGGACCCGGCCCGGCTCGTGATCACCGCCGCCAGCGTGCCGCTGCAGTCGACGGTCTTCGACGTGCGCTCCAAGCGCAGCTGCATCGCGGTCGTGAACGCCACGCGCATCGGCAGCAGCTTCGACGTGGACGAGTTCGGCTTCATCCCGAACGGCGAGGACGTGCAGGACTTCCGGCTGGAGTTCGGCGCCGGCCTCACGGGCAGCTTCTTCCAGGCGCGCGACACCTGCAGCAGCCCGCCGCAGACATCGCCGCTGCAGCTGCTGCTCAACCACGGCACAGCCTACGGGCCAGCGCGCGTGGCCACGGCCACCACGCCCACCGAAGCCTGGACGGTGACGGGCTGGACCGTGCAGCGCGCGACCGTGCTGGCCACCAAGAGCGAACGCGTGACCTACCAGTTCGACGCACGAACCTCGCTGTACTACGACGACCGCTGGGAACTGCGCCACGCACCTGGGCTGTAAGCAGCGCCCGATGCCCGATCATTCCGCCATGCACACGCCACCCAGCCCGGCGCACCCGTTGCGCCTGCAGCTGCACGCCGACATCGGCGTGCACGGGCCCGCGGGCCTGCTGCTGCCGCTGCGCGGTGCGGCGGCCGGCCTGGCGGCGCTGGTGGCGCTGGAACCGGGCGTCAGCCGCGAGCGGGCCGCCGCGCTGCTGTGGCCCGAAGACCAGGCCCCGCGCCAGAGCCTGCGCCAGCAGCTGCTGCGCTTCCGCCGCGCGCTCGGGCAACCGCTGGTCGAAGGCGAGAGTTCGCTGCACCTGGCCGACGGCGTGCTGCGCGTGCCGGGCCCGCCGGGCCTGGAGCTTCTGCCCGGTCACGGCGGCGGAGCCGACGGCACCGACACCGAGTTCGCCGCCTGGCTGGCCCGGCAGCGCCATGCCGAGCGGCAGGCCCAGCTCGAGCCGCTGCTGGCGGCGCTGCAGGCCGCCGAGGCCGCCGGCGCGCTGGACGAGGCTCTGCAGCACGCGCAGGCGCTCGGCGCCTTGGCAGGCCTGGCCGGCCTGGCCGACGAAGCAACGCAGGCGCGGCTGATGCGCCTGCACTACCTGCGCGGCGAGTCCGATTTGGGCCTGGACGTCTACCGTCGCCTGGTGGCGGCACTGAACGCCAGCGGCGGTGCCCCCACGGCCGACACGCGCGCGCTGGCCGATGCGCTGGCCCGCGGCCGCGCGGTGGCGGTCACCGGCGGCAGCATGCCGGTGCTGCCCGTCACGCTGCAGCGGCCGCCAAGCCTGGTGGGGCGCGAACGCGAGCATGCCGCCGCACAGCGCGCCTGGGCCGATGGCGCCGCCGTGCTGCTGGAAGGCGAAGCCGGCCTGGGCAAGAGCCGCCTGCTGGCCGAGCTGACGGCGGAGAAGACGGGCCTGCTCGCAGGCGCCGGGCGCCCCGGCGACAGCGGCACGCCCTACGCCACACTCGAACGCCTGCTGCGTGCGCTCGCGCCCTACCCCGCCTTGTTTGCCGACCCGCCGCGCCCGGGCGCGGTGCCCGCGCGGCTGAACGCGCTGCTGGCCGAACGCGGCGTGCACACGCTGGTGCTCGACGACCTGCACTTCGCCGACGACGCCACGCTCGAGCTGCTGGCCGGCCTGGCGGCCGAGGCCGGCCCGGTGCAGCGCTGGCTGTTCGCGCAGCGCCCGGCCGAGATCTCGGCCACGGCGCAGGCGCTGCGCGACGGGCTGCTCGAACAAGGGCGGCTGCAGCGCATCGCGCTCGCGCCGCTGGACCTGGGCGCGACACGCCAGCTGGTCGACGGCCTGGGCGTGGCCGGCCTGGATGCCGAGGGCGTGTGCGACGCGCTGCAGCGCCACACCGGCGGCAACCCCCTGTTCCTGCTCGAGACCCTGAAGCAGGGCCTGCTCGACGGCAGCCTGGCGCGCGGCGCGCTGCCGCGGCCCGGCACCGTGGGCGCACTCATCGAGCGCCGGCTGCAACGCCTGAGCGAACGCGCGCTGGCGCTGGCCCGCGTGGCCGCGGTGGCCGGCGTGGACTTCCGCATCGAACTGGCCGAAGAGGCCATGGGCCTGCGCGCCGTCGAGCTGGCCAGCGCATGGGACGAGCTGCAGCAGGCCCAGGTGCTGCGCGACGAAGCCTTCGCGCACGACCTGGTGGCGGATGCCGTGCTGCGCGGTCTGCCCGCGGCCGTGGCGCGGCGCGTGCATGCCCAGTGCGCCGCCTGGCTGCAGGCTCACGACGGCGAACCGGCTCGCGTGGCACGGCACTGGCACGGCGCCGGCCGGCCGCTGGAGGCCGCGCGCGCCTTTGCACAGGCCGCGCTGCGCGCCCGTGCCGCGGCGCGCCAGGCCGAAGAGGCCGAGCTGCACGGCCACGCCGCCGCCGCCTACGGCGAAGCGGGCCTCGGTGACGAGCGCTTCGATGCGCTGGCCGCGCGCGTGAACGCGCTCATCGGCGCCAGCGCCGACACCGCCGCGCTGGCCGAAGCACGTGCGCTGGCCGGCCACGCCCACGACGAAACCCAGCGCGTGCGCGCCGCGCGCGTGCTGACCGACCTGCTGGGCCAGCGCGGCCCCTTCGACGAGGCGCTGGCCGTGGGCCGCGAGGGCATCGCGCTGGCGCGCCGCATAGGGGCGCAGGCCGAGCTGGTGCGCCTGTGCGCGCTGACGGCCGGCAACCTTTGCAAGACCGGCGCCGCCGACGAGGCCTACACGCTGATGCTGCCGCTGCGCGACTGGGTGCAGGCCGAAGCCGACGACAACCTGCGCTTCATCTGGCACGGCTACTGGGCCGCCACGCTGGGCCACATCGGCCGCCTGCGCGAGGGCGTGGCGGCCTACGACACCGCCATCGCCGCGGCCCAGCGCACCCACGACCGCCCCGGCCACAGCATGGCGCTGATGAACCAGTGCGTGGTGCTGCGCACGATGGGCGCGCTCGAGCGCGCCCGCGAGGCCTCGCGCCGCGGCCTGGCGCTGATGTCCGACGAGCCCGGCAACGCCCACCACGGCCTGGGCCGGCTGATGCACGCCCGCAACCAGGCCGAGACCGGCGACTTCGCCGCGGCCCTGCCGGCGCTGGAGGCCCTGATGCCGCAGTTCGAGGCCATGGGCACGCCGTTCTGGGTGTGGGCCACGCGCGGCACGCTGGCTCGGCTGTGGCAGCACCTGGGCCAGCACGCACGCGCGCTGCAGGCGCTGCAGCAGCCGCCAGCCGAAGGCCTGCCGGCCTGGATGCACGCCGGGCTGCAGTGGGTGGCACTGGAAGTGGCGCAATGGCGCGAACAGCGTGTCGAAGCCGCGCCGGTGCAGCAGGCGCTGGCGCTGCTGGACGGCGACGCCAACCGCCGCAACGGCAACCGCGTGCGCGGGCTGCGCTTCGAGGCGCCGGCCGTCGTGCTGGAGCAGGCCGCGGCCCTGGGCGCGCTGGCACGGCAGCACGAGCAGTTCGGCGTGCTGGCCGCCCTGCATCTGCACGAAGCGCACGCCGCCGTGGCCCTGGGCGACGGCGGTCACGCGCAGCAGGCCGCGCAGACCCTGACGGCCCTGCTCGACGACGGCTATGCGCCCGAGTTCACCTACCTGCCCGAGGCCTGGCTGGTGGCGGCCGAGGCCTTCGAACTCGTGGCTGAGCACGCCGCGGCCCGGCGCGCACGTGCCGCCGGCGTGGCCTGGGTGCAGGCGCAGGCGCTGCCGCGCGTGCCGGCGCCCTTCATCGATTCCTTCCTGCAGCGCAATCCGGTGAACCGGCGGCTGCTGGCGCAGGCGACGGGCTCGGCCGCGCGCTGATCTACCCGCGGCGCTCGCTCGCCTGAAGCCGCGCCGCCAGGGCCAGCAGCGCCGCGTTCACGGGGTTCTGGCGCCGCCAGCCGTCGTGGAAGACGGCGTCGAGGTGATCTGTCGCGATGTGCTCGACGAACGCCAGCCCCTTGTGCACGGCCTGCTGCGCCTGGGCCTCGTCGCCCACGACCTGCGCCGTCTGGGCCAGCGTGAGCCAGACCTCGGCGGGTGACATCTCCAGCGGGTGCACGGCCAGCAGCCAGTCGGCGGCGCGCTCGGCGGCGCGGTGCGCCCGGGCGGCGTCGCCCAGCGCGAGGCAGACCTGGGCCAGGCGCACCTGCAGCGGCAGCGCGGCGCCGGCGCTGGCCGCCAGCGTCGGGGCCTGCACGGCCTCTTCGAGCAAGGGCAAGGCCTCTTCGGGTGGCAGCGCCTGAGCCTGCACCAGGCGCAGCCGGCGCCGCATGCGGCGCCCGTCACCGCCGGACCAGGCACGATCCACGGCAGCCAGCAGCTCGCGCGCCACGGCCGGCTGCTGCAGCGCCAGCGCCAGCCGCGCGCCCACCAGCTGCACCACCGGCGCCTGGCCCCCGGGCAGCGCGGCGGTCTGGTCGAGCGCCTCGCGCGCCAGGTTGATGCGGCCCAGCTGCAGCCACAGCGCCGCCTGCTGGCGCAGCAGGTCGTCCTGGCGGTGGTGCTGCTGGCCCTGGCCCAGCTCGCGGGCGCGCGCCAGGTGGGCCAGCGCCTCGCGGAAGCGGAACAGGTTGCGCGCGCTGGCCCCGAGGCTGATGGCCAGCATCAGCTCCACCAGGCTGCCGCTGCCGGCCACCGCGCGCGCCGCGGCCAGCCGCTGCTCGTAGGCCAGCTGCACCTGCCCCCGCTCCTCCAGCGAGATCGACAGGTTGTTCAGAACGCGGGCGCGCGTCGTGGGGTCGGTCTGGCGTTCGGCGGCCTCCTGCAGGCAGCCGGCGGCCTCGAGGTGCAGGTCCATGTCCTGCAGGGTGAGGCCCAGGTTGTTCAGAACCGGTGGCAGCTGCTCGGCCAGGCCGGGTTCGGCGTCGGTGCGCGCGGCGCGCAGCAGCGCCAGTGCCTGTTGCAGCGCCTCGCGCGAGTCCGGCATGCGCTCCTGCCGGCGCAGCAGCACGCCCTGCACGTTGAGCAGCGCCACACGCGACACCAGCGGCGTGCTGGTGTCCATCAGCGCCAGGCCGGCCTGGGCCTCGTGGGCCGCGGCTGCCAGGTCGCCTCGCTCCAGCGCCTGCTCGGCCTGCTGCTTGTGCACGAGCGCCTGCTGCAGCGGCGTGCGCGCCAGCGCCCGCAGGCGGGCGATGGCCCCGGCCAGCGCGGCGCCCGTGGTCTGCGTACGCAGGGCATCGGCCGCCGCGCTGGCGGCTTCGAAGGCGGCCTGGTGCTGGCCGGCGCCGTCGTGCATGTCGGCCAGCTGCGACCACAGGCGCGCCGACTCGTTCACGTCGTAGGCCTGCGCCGCGGCCTCGGCGGCCTGCTTCAGATAGGGCGCGGCGCGCGCCGGCTGCCCGGCGGCGAGCCAGTGGCGCGCCAGCTTGGCCGGGGCCGCGCCGCCGCGCGCCTGCAGCCGCTGCGCGAGCTCGCCGTGCAGATGCCGTGCAATGGGCGCGGGCACCGAGTCGCGCGCGGCCTCGAACACCAGGTCGTGCGCAAAGGCCTGGTCGCGCAGCACGCCGGCGGCCTCGAGCTCGGCCCAGGCGTCGGCCAGCGCCAGCGGCGGGATCTGCAGCACCTCGCTGGCCAGCGCGATGTCGAAGTCGGTGCCGGCCAGCGCCGCGCAGCGCGCCAGCGCCAGGGCCGTGGCCGACAGCTGCGCCAGCCGTCGTTCGATGAGCCGCGTCACCGAGGCCGGCCGCGCCAGCTGGTCACCCGGGCCGACGCCCTGCTTGAGCGTCTCGAGCACGAACATCGGGTTGCCGCCGGTGCGCTGGCGCAGCTGCGGCGCCAGGCGCGCGCCGTCCAGGCCCGGCAGGCCGAGCGAGTCGACCAGCTCGGCCAGCGCTGGCTCGTCCAGCGGCGACAGCGCCACGGCCTGCAGGCGCATCGCCTCCTGCAGCGCCTCGTGCAGCTGGTGCAACGCGCCGCCGGGCTCGGCCGGGCGGTAGCCCAGCGCCCAGGCGGGGGCGTCGGTGGCCGCGGGCTCGTCGAGCAGGCCGTGCAGCAGCTGCAGGCTGGCGCCGTCGGCGAAGTGCAGGTCGTCCAGCATCACTAGCGCCAGGCCGGCCTGCCCGTGCAGCCACTGCTGCACCGCCTGCTGCAGCTGCGCGCGGCCGGCAGGCCCGCCCGGCGGCGGCGAGGCCAGAGCTGCCAGCGCGCCGCCGGGTGCCTCGTCGGGCGCGGCGCCCAGGGTTGGCGCCGTGCGCACCAGCCGCGCCAGCGTGGACCACGGCACGCTGGCATCACCCGGCCGCGCCGCCACGTACAGCGCCGGGCGGCCGCTGGGCGCCAGGTGCTGCAGCAGCCGCGCCTTGCCCATTCCGGCTTCGGCCACCAGGGCCACCACCTTGCCCTGTGCCCAGGCGGATTGCGCCGCGGCCTGCTCGCGGTCGCGGCCCACCAGGCGCGGCGGGCGCAGCAGCGCCGCCGGCATG
>JBILSW010000517.1:0-2835 GCA_044371895.1 Rubrivivax sp. | reverse complement strand
TGCCGCCCACGCTCCTAGCCGGCACGGGCCGTCCCGCGCGACCTCCAGGCGGCAGTCACCCTCGATCACCCGCGCTGACCCGCCCGCTCCGCACCAGGAGCCGTCGCCGCACACGAAAGACCTGGCCGAGCTCGCGCCGCTGTGGCCCCAGCTCGACGCCCTGCTCGACGAGGCTCTGGCGCTGCCGGCCGCCGAGCGGGAGGCGTGGCTGCAGGCCCTGCCCGACCGGACCGCGGCGCTGAAGGAGACGCTCTCCCGCCTCGAGGCGGACGCAGACCTGGGTCGCCTGTTCGACTTCCTGCTGCAAGGTGCTCAGGCCGTCGAACACGCCATGCGGGCCTTCGAGGCCATCGAAGGTCTTCGCGCCGTCGCCACCAGTCATCGCTCGTCGACCCCGTACAGCTACCGCAAGGTCGGCCAGCGCCCTAACCTGCGCGAACTGATCGTTCCGTTCGGTTCGAGCGGGTATGTCTTTCGCTTCGACATACGCACCCCGGAGCTGGTTCTCGTCGTTGGTGCGCGTCACCAGCGGGAGGAGGACTTCCACTGAAGTTCCGCGGGGACGCTGGTTTCGACAGAGCCTCAGGCGAATCCGAGAGCCGCCGCCCGTCGATGACCGATGCTGGCCGGCTTACCCGGGAGTCGCTGCAAGCTGACCTCGGCCAGCAGCACCATCACGCCGGAAGTCGGCTTCCTCGCGCCGCTGCGCAGTCACACTCGCGGCAAAGACCTGCAAGCCGGGTTGCTCCGAAGCGTCGTGACTTCACACAAGCGGCCAGAAAAGGCCCTCGCTTCCGGCGGCAGCTGGATCGCGCCTCCGCGTGATCCGCTCCAACCCGGGTATTCAACGCTGTGGTCAAGGGCTAAAGTGCGGCGCGGGGCCTCGTGCCCGTACTGGTGCCGGGGCGTTGTTCGACGCAACAGTCCAAGCCCTGTATGGTATGCGGCGCTTGATTGACGCGGCGGCGTGTAGCGTCGTTGTGGCTGCTGGCGGATGACAAGCCGACGGGTAGCCAAACTCAGGCCGGCAACGGGCAGAGACTGCAATCGCCGCACCCCACGACAGAACTTTCCACTGGAGACCCGTATGCTGAAACACCGTCGTCACCTGCTGAGCTTGGCTGCTGCCGCGCCCGTTTCGGCTCTTCTGTCTGGCCGCGCCTTGGCGCAGGCTGCTGCCCCTCTGGAACGCGCGGTGATCTATGCCGGCTTCGCGCCCGGGGGCACCACGGATGTGACGGCCAGACGTGTTGGCGAGAAGCTTCAAGGTCCGTATGCAAGGTCCGTGCAAGTGGAAAACCGCACCGGAGCGGGTGGCCAGATCGCGCTCACGGCCCTGAAGACCGCGCCGGCCGATGGCAGCACCCTGATCGTCACCCCGATGTCGATGCTGGGCATCTACCCCCATACCTACAAGAAGCTGCCCTACGACCCAGTGGCTGACTTCCAGCCCGTTTCGCAAGCGGTGCAGTTCGACTACGCCGTTGCCGTGGGTCCTGCTGTGCCCGAATCCGTGAAGACCCCTGGCGATTTTGTCGCCTGGGCCAAGGCCAATCCTTCTGGGCAGGCCTTTGGTTCGCCGGCGGCAGGCTCTGGCCCGCACTTCCTGGGCGAACTCTACGGCCGCGCAGGTGGCGTGTCGCTGCGTCACATCCCCTACCGCGGCACACAGCCCGCCATCCTGGACATGCTGGGCGGCCAGGTGCCTTCGGTGTGCGGGCCGGTGGGCGAGTTCCTGCCCCACCTGGCCACCGGCAAGGTGCGCATCCTTGCAACCTCGGGGAACTCACGCAGCCGCTTCACTCCCAACGTGCCCACTTTTGCAGAGCAGGGTTTCCGCGACCTGGTGCTGGATGAATGGTTCGGCATCTTTGTCCCGGGCAAGACCCCGATGGACATCGTCAACCGGCTCAACGCAGCCGTCCGCGCCGCGCTGGCGATGCCGGATGTGATCGCTGGACTGGGCCAGATGGGGCTGGTGCCTACGCCATCATCCCCCGCGGAACTGGCTGCCTTGCTCAAGCGCGACACCGATCGCTGGGGCCCTTTGGTCAAGACCATCGGCTTCACCGCTGACTCCTGACGGCAGCCCGCGAGCGCGGGCTGGGCTGGGCTGGGCTGGGCATAGGTTCAGTCCGAGCGTATCGCCTTGGGCAGATCATGCGAGCCCGCTGCCGAGAGTCGCGCGTGGCAAGGCGAAGACGGCCTGCAACGTGATGCCGACCGGCATGAAAGGCCGAGCGATCAGCGACCCCGTGGGCCACAGCGCGCGCGCAGGCAATGCCACCGCCCAGCAGGAAACAGGTTCTTCACACGTCCTCTGTCCCCTTGTTCCATCCCGCGGGTGTGGGCGCCGCCGGAGGTGCAGAGGATGCTGGCGCTCCAGGCTCTTCGGTGGGGAACCAAGCGCATCAGCCGTAAGCTGAGTTACAGCCGCAACACGGTGCGTGAGTACCTGCGGCGCGGCAGGTGGACGATGAGCACGTCATGGGGCCCGCTCTCACCCCACTTGAAGGTCGGTCGCCACTGGTCACTGGTCCGCTCATGCCAGGCGCCGTCGCGTTCCTTCAGGTCGCTGCCAGGCGGGGCCTTCCCATGAAGCGTGGCTTCCTGGGTTCATGGTCCGGACGAGCCATGCCGTGGTGCGAGGGGCAGCCATGCATCGTCTGTGGACCCCCTAGGTCGCACCAAGACCGCCGGACCAGTGACCAAGGGCCAAGGGCCGCTCCGTGATCGCGAAGGCCCCCTGGGTCAGATCCCCTCAAGACCGCTCATCAACAGCTTGGTCGTGAGTTCGGCCACGTCCTCCAGTGAAAACGGGCCCTTCGCGTCGAA
>JBILSW010000516.1:0-2839 GCA_044371895.1 Rubrivivax sp. | reverse complement strand
GCGCGATTTCGCCACCGGTCTGCAGGAGATCCTGGTGGTGGAGGAGAAGCGCCAGGTCATCGAGTACCAGCTGAAGGAAGAGCTCTACAACTGGCGCGCCGACGTGCGGCCGAACGTGCTGGGGAAGTTCGACGAACCCGAGGGCGATGCCACGGGCGGCGAGTGGAGCAGGCCCAACCCGAGCGAGAACTGGCTGCTGCGCGCCAAGGCCGACCTGACGCCGGCACTTGTCGCCCGGGCGATCGCGAAGCGGCTCGCCAAGCTCGGCGTGCCCGAGGACGTGCAGCACCGCATGGCGCAGCGGCTGCAGGTGCTGGACGCGCGCGAGCGCGAGCTGGCCGCGCTCAAGTCCGACACCGGCGAGCGCGCGCCCTGGTTCTGCAGCGGCTGCCCGCACAACACCAGCACCCGCGTGCCCGAGGGCAGCCGCGCCGTGGCGGGCATCGGCTGCCACTACATGGCCGTTTGGATGGACCGCAGCACCAGCACCTTCACACAGATGGGCGGCGAGGGCGTGCCCTGGGTCGGCCAGGCGCCGTTCACGACCGAGAACCACGTGTTCGCCAACCTCGGCGACGGCACCTACTTCCACAGCGGGCTGCTGGCCATCCGCCAGAGCATCGCTGCCGGCGTGAACGTGACCTACAAGGTGCTCTACAACGACGCCGTGGCCATGACCGGCGGCCAGCAGGTGGGCGAGCGGCCCGAGGGCCACAGCGTGCTGCAGATCCAGAAGAGCCTTGTCAGCGAGGGCGTGCGGAAGCTCGTCATCGTCACCGACGAGCCTGCCAAGTACGCGGGCGCAGCGCTGGAGGCCGGCGTCACGGTGCACTACCGCGACGAGCTCGACCGCGTCCAGCGCGAGCTGCGCGAGATTCCCGGCACCACGGCACTGATCTACGACCAGACCTGCGCCACCGAAAAGCGCCGCCGCAGGAAGCGCGGCAAGATGGTCGACCCGGCCAAGCGCGTCGTCATCAACGAGCTGGTGTGCGAGGGCTGCGGCGACTGCTCGGCCCAGAGCAACTGCCTGAGCGTGGAGCCGCTGGAGACCGAGTTCGGCCGCAAGCGCCGCATCAACCAGAACACCTGCAACAAGGACTTCTCCTGCGTGAAGGGCTTCTGCCCGAGCTTCGTCACCGTCGAGGGCGGGCAAATGCGCAAGCCGAAGAAGGAGAAGCAGGGCACGCCGGACGGCCTGCCTCCGCTGCCCGAGCCCGCGCTGCCGGCCACGGAAACAGCCTGGGGCATCGTCGTTGGCGGCGTCGGCGGCACCGGCGTCATCACCATCGGCCAGATCCTGGGCATGGCGGCCCACCTCGAGGGCAAGGGCGTGGTCACTCAGGATGCCGGGGGCCTGGCGCAGAAAGGCGGCGCCACCTGGAGCCACATCCAGATCGCGAGCCGGCCCGACGCCATCCACACCACCAAGGTAGACACCGCGCAGGCGGACCTCGTGATCGCCTGCGACAGCATCGTCGGCGCCAGCAGGTACACCCTGGCGGTGATGCAGCACGGCCGCACCTTCGTGGCGCTCAACACCCACGGCACGCCGACCGCGGGCTTCGTGAAGAACCCGAACTGGCAGTTCCCGGGCGGCCATTGCGAGGTCGCCGTGCGCGACAGCGTGGGCAAGGGCCTGGTCGGCGCCTTCGACGCCGAGCAGGTGGCCGAGCAGCTGCTGGGCGACAGCATCTACACCAACCCGCTGATGATGGGGTTCGCGTGGCAGCATGGCCGCATCCCGCTGAGCCTGGCAGCCATACAGCGCGCCATCGAGCTCAACGGCGTGCAGGTCGAGCTCAACAAGGCGGCCTTCGAGTGGGGCCGTCGCTGCGCCCACGACCTGGCCTCCGTCACGGCGCTGTTCAAGGCGCAGCAGGTGATCCATGTCGTCAGGAAGCCCTCGCTCGACGAGCTGCTGAAGACCCGCGTGGCCTTCCTCACCGGCTACCAAGACACCGCCTACGCGCAGCGCTACGCTGCTTTCGTGGAGAAGGTGCGCGCCGCCGAGGCCGGCCTGGGCGGCGGCACGCCGCTGGCCGAGGCCGTGGCGCGCTACCTCTTCAAGCTGATGGCCTACAAGGACGAGTACGAGGTCGCGCGGCTGCACACCGACCCCGCCTTCACCACGAAGATCGGCGCCCTGTTCGAGGGCGACTACAAGCTGGTGCACCACCTGGCGCCGCCGCTGCTGGCCAGGACCAACGACAGGGGCGAGCTCGTCAAGCGCCCCTACGGCCCGTGGATGCGCACCGCCTTCGGCGTGCTGGCCCGGCTGAAGGGCCTGCGCGGGGGCCCGCTCGACATCTTCGGCCGCACGGAGGAACGGCGCATGGAGCGCGCGCTGATCGTGCGCTACGAGGCCACGGTCAACGAGCTGCTGCGGGCGCTGGACGCCGGCAACCGGGCGCTGGCCGTCGAGATCGCGCGGCTGCCCGAGGACATCCGCGGCTTCGGGCACGTCAAGCT
The DNA here is from genome assembly GCA_044371895.1 of Rubrivivax sp. GTDB lineage: Bacteria > Pseudomonadota > Gammaproteobacteria > Burkholderiales > Burkholderiaceae_C > Rubrivivax. The sequence goes on along the minus strand of JBILSW010000516.1, from coordinate 367 downwards.
GCGCCACGTGAAGGCAGTGGAGCCGCGCTGGGACGCGCTGATGAAGCGCTGGCGCGAAGGCCCCGTGACGGCCGCACAGCGCTCCGCGTGAGCCCGGCGCCCGCCATTCCCGCGCTGGCAGCGGCCCGCCGGGCGGTGCGGCCGCGCCGGGCGGTGTGGCTGGACGGCGAGCGCGTGGGCTGCGTGGCCGAGCCGAATCTGGCGCTGCTGGCAGCCGAGCCGGCGGCCTTTGCCATCGACCCCGGGCGCATCGACATCATGCTGCCCCGGGACGAGCGCGAGCCGCGTCTGGCGGAATTGCACCGGGCATGGCACGCGCAGGGCGCGATCGTGGGCTGGCGCGACGAGCCCTACGCTCTGGCGCCGC
>JBILSW010000515.1:0-2843 GCA_044371895.1 Rubrivivax sp. | reverse complement strand
GACGTGCACGTGCGCATCGATCAGACCGGGCAGCACCACCCGGCCGGCGCAGTCGATGCGCTCGGCATCGTCGACCATGATGGGTTCCTGCGTGACGTGCGCGATGCGCTCGCCCTCGACGACGACGGTGGTGCCCGGCCGCAGGGTGCCGCTGGCGCTGTCGAACAGCGTGGCCCGCTCCAGGGCCTGGCGCTTCATGGCCGGGCAGGAGCCGACGCGGCCGAGGCTGCGGGCTCGGTGGGTCTGGCAGTCTCGGGTCGGGGCAAGCGGCCGCTGGCGCCCACGTCGACGCGCACGTTGCCGGTGCCGACGCTGACACCGCCGCTCATGCGGCCGTCGGAGCTGCCGCTGACGCCGACGCTGCCCACGCCAGGCAGCGGCACGCTGATGCCAACGCCCACACCGACGCCAGCGCACCCCGCCAGCCACAGGGACAGCAGCGCAGGGAACAACCAGAGAGGCAGGCGCTTCATGCGCGGCAGGCTACTGCACGGCGACTGCCGGCACAAGCGGCAGCGACAGTCGCCGGCGCGCCTCGTGGTACTCGCGCTCCAGGCGCGCCACCAGGTCCGCCGCGGGCAACACCGCCTTGACGGCGCCGATGCCCTGGCCGCAGCCCCAGATGTCCTTCCAGGCCTTCTTGGCGCTGTCGCCGCCGCCGAAGTTCATCTTGCTCGGGTCGCTCTCGGGCAGGTTGTCGGGGTCCAGGCCGGCGGCGCGGACGCTGGGCTTCAGGTAGTTGCCGTGCACCCCGGTGAACAGGCTGGAATACACGACGTCGTCGGAGTTGCTATCGACGATGCACTGCTTGTAGGCGTCCGAGGCGCGCGCCTCCTCGGTGGCGATGAAGGCGCTGCCGATGTAGGCGAAGTCGGCCCCCATGGCCTGCGCCGCCAGCACGCCGCCGCCGGTGGCGATGGAACCCGACAGCGCCAGCGGGCCGTCGAACCACTCGCGGATCTCCTGCACCAGCGCGAACGGGCTCTTCGTGCCGGCGTGGCCGCCCGCGCCTGCGGCCACGGCGATCAGGCCGTCGGCCCCTTTGTCGATGGCCTTGCGCGCGAAGAAGTCGTTGATGATGTCGTGCAGCACCACGCCGCCCCAGGCATGCACGGCCTCGTTGACGTCGGTGCGCGCACCCAGGCTGGTGATGACGATCGGCACCTTGTAGCGGGCGCAGACCTCCATGTCATGGTCGAGCCGGTCGTTGCTCTTGTGCACGATCTGGTTGATGGCGAACGGCGCGGCCGGCCGCCCGGGGTGAGCGCGGTTCCAGGCCGCCAACCCCTCGGTGATCTCGTGCAGCCACTCGTCGAGCTGCGAGGCCGGCCGCGCATTCAGCGCCGGCATGCTGCCGACGACGCCGGCGCAGCACTGCGCGATCACCAGCTTCGGGTTGCTGATGATGAACAGCGGCGCAGCGATGATCGGCAGCGGCAGGTGGGTCAGCGCAACAGGAAGATTTGCCATCAGAAGGACTCCAGGGCCATCGCGGTGACGGCCTCGCCGCCCTCGACGATGCTGTCGCGCAGCGCCGGGGCCTGGTTGAGGAGGTGCTCGCCGAAGAAGCGCGCGGTGGCGATCTTGGCCTGCATGAACGCGGGGTCCTCGCCGGCGGCCAGCGAGTCCTCGGCCGCCATCAGCGCGCGGGCCATCTGCCAGCCGGCCACGGCCAGGCCGGCGAGCTTCAGGTAGGGCACGCTGCCCGCGTACACCGTGTTGGGGTGGGCCTTGGTGTGGCCGGCGACGAAGCCCACGACCTCGACGAAGGCCTTGCGCGCCGCGGCCAGGCGGCGCGCCATGGCGCGGCAGGCGGCGCTGTCGCGCGCCGCCAACTCGCCCTCGGTGGCCTCGATGCGGTCGGCGATGGCCAGCGCCACGCGGCCGCCGTCGCGCGCCGTCTTGCGGCCTACCAGGTCGTTGGCCTGGATGGCCGTCGTGCCCTCGTAGATGGTCAGGATCTTGGCGTCGCGCAGGTGCTGCGCCGCGCCGGTCTCCTCGACGAAGCCCATGCCGCCGTGCACCTGCACGCCCAGCGACGCCACCTCGAGTGACATTTCGGTCGACAGGCCCTTGATCAGCGGCACCAGGAACTCGTAGAAGGTCTGGTTCTGCGCCCGCGTCTCGGCATCGGGGTGGGCGTGGGCGGCGTCGAAAGCGCTGGCGCCCACCAGCGCCATGGCGCGGCAGCCCTCGGTCCAGGCGCGCATCGTCATCAGCATTCGCCGCACATCGGGGTGGTGGATGATGGGGGCGGCCTGCGCCAGGCTGCCGTCGACGGGGCGGCTCTGCACGCGGTCGCGCGCGTGCTGCACAGCTTTCTGGTATGCCCGCTCGGCCAGCGCGATGCCCTGCACGCCCACGCCGTAGCGCGCGGCGTTCATCATGATGAACATGTACTCGAGGCCGCGGTTTTCCTGGCCCACCAACTCGGCAACCGCTCCGCCGTGGTCGCCGTACTGCAGCACCGCCGTGGGGCTGGCCTTGATGCCCAGCTTGTGCTCCAGGCTCACGCAGTGCACGTCGTTGCGGGTGCCGTCCGGCAGGAACTTGGGGCAGATGAACAGGCTGATGCCCTTGACGCCATCGGGCGCGCCCAGCACGCGCGCCAGCACGAGGTGGACGATGTTGTCCGCCATGTCGTGCTCGCCCCAAGTGATGTAGATCTTGGTGCCGAAGATCCTGTAGCTGCCGTCGGGCTGCGGCTCGGCGCGCGCGCGTACGAGGCTCAGGTCGGAGCCGGCCTGCGGCTCGGTGAGGTTCATCGTGCCGGTCCAGGAGCCGTCGATCAGCCGGGGCAGGTAAAGCGCCTGCTGCTCGGGCGTGCCGGCGGTCAGCAGCGC
>JBILSW010000514.1:0-2846 GCA_044371895.1 Rubrivivax sp. | reverse complement strand
GCCCGGGCAGCGCGCGCATGTTGCGGGTGCGGAAGACGTCGCGCACCATGCCGCGCGCCTTGTGCATGTAGCACTTGGTGCCCTGCATGGTGACGATGCCGGCGGCGTCCTGCCCGCGGTGCTGCAGCAGCAGCAGCGCGTCGTAGATCAGCTGGTTGACGGGGCCGGTGGCGATCGCGCCGACGATGCCGCACATGGTGGGAGCCTCAGGTTCGGATGTGCCTTGAAACGGCCTCGGGCAGCATAGGCTTCAGCGCCGCCAGGCCTTGGTGCAGCCAGCGCGCACCCTGCGAGCCCTGCCACGCCGCGGATTGTGAGGCCGGCGTGAGCGCCAGCACGGTGGTCAGCGCCAGCAGCAGCACGGCGCCGCGCAGCGCGCCGAACAGCGCGCCGAGCAGCCGGTCGGGCAGCGACAACGGCGTGGCGTGGATCAAGAGCCGCACCAGCCGCGCCAGCAGCGCCCAGGCCAGCAACGCCGCCACGAACGCCAGCCCGAAGGCGACACCGGCGTTGAGCCCCGTGCCGGGGGTGCCCACCGGCACGTGCGGCGCCAGTTGCGGCGAGCCCCACTGGGCGACGAACCACGCCACCACCCAGCCCGCCAGCGACAGCAGTTCGAAGACGAAGCCGCGCACCAGCCCGACGATCACCGAGGCCGCCAGCACCACCAGCAAGGCCCAGTCGACGAGCCCGAGGGCCGGCAGCGGCATGGCCCGGCGCGTGTCAGAGCGCCAGCACCGCCGCCTGCAGGCCGGCGGTCTTCACGCGCGCCGCCACGGCGTCGGCCTCGGCGCGGCTCTTGAAGGGGCCTACGCGCACCCGCGTACGCTTGCCGGTGGGCGAGTCCACGTCCTGCGTGTAGCTGGCGTAGCCCAGCAGTTGCAGCTTGGCACGCGCGGCGCGCAGCCGCTCCATGTCGTTGTAGGCACCCACCTGCACGACCCAGCGTCCGTTGGCCGGCGTCGGCGCCGCCGCAGGGACCGGCAGGCTCGCGACGGGGGCGGCAGGCGGCGTGGCGGTGGCAGGCGGGGGCCTGGAGGCGGCCGGGACCGGCGCAGGCGCCGCGGCCACCGCCCGCGATGCCGAGGCGTCAGGCGCCGAAGCCACCGGCACGGAGGCCACGGGCTCCGCGCCCGCATCGGCCGGTACCACGGGCAGCACCGGGGCGGGCGCGGCGGTGCCGACGCGGCCCGCCGCCCGCGTGGCCGGCGGCTCGGCGGGCAGCACGATGGGCGTGTCCCGCGGCAGCGGGCGCGGCTGCGTCTCGAACAGCAGCGGGAAGCCGATCACGCCCATGGCCAGCAGCACAACCGCGCCCACCAGCCGGCGCCGAGCCTGGGTTCGCGCCGCCGCTACGACGAGGTCCTCGGGTGCAGTTGCCGCCGCGGGCGGCCGCTTGGGCCGCTGCGGCGGCTTCGGCTCGGAGGCCGTGTCCTTGGGGCGGAAGAACGGCAGTCGCATGCGGTGGGGACGGGTCGGGACGGGTTCAGCCAGCAGCAGGGGCCGGCGGCGATGCGGCGTGCGGGGCGCCGAGCCGCGGCAGCCCGGCCTTGAGCACGCCACCCACTGTGTAGAACGAGCCGAAGATCACGATTCTATCGGCGGGGTCGGCCGCAGCCACGGCCGCCGCCAGGGCCACGGCAGGGTCGGCGTGGGTGTGCACGGCTGGTGCGCCGCCCATGCGGCCCTGGGCCGCGGCCGTCACCAGGGGCGCCAGCGCCTCGGCCTTGGCCGAGCGCGGGCTGGCCAGGGTGCACAGATGCCAGCTGTCCACGAGGCCGGCGATGCGCGAGAGCAGCCCCGGGATATCCTTGTCGGCCATCGCGCCGAACACCGCGTGGGTGCGCGGGTAGAAGCCCATGGCGTCGAGGTTGGCCGCCAGCGCGGCCACCGACTGCGGGTTGTGGGCCACGTCCAGCACCTGCGTCGGCTGCCCGGGCACGATCTGGAAGCGGCCGGGCAGTTCCACCAGCGCCAGGCCGGTGCGCACGGCCTGCGCGTTGATCGGCAGCCGGTCCTTCAGCGCGATCAGCGCCGCGATCGCGCCGGATGCGTTGATGAGCTGGTTGGCGCCGCGCAGTGCCGGGTAGCTCATGCCGCTGTAGCGGCGACCACGGCCCGACCAGCTCCACTGCTGGCGGTCGCCCTGGTGGTTGAAGTCGCGGCCCACCAGCCAGAGGTCGGCACCGATGGCTTCGCCGTGGCCCACCACGCTGGCCGGTGGCAGCGGGTCGCTCACCACGCAGGGGCGGCCGGGGCGCATGATCTGCGCCTTCTCCAGGCCGATGCTCTCGCGGTCGGGGCCGAGCCACTCCATGTGGTCGAGGTCGATGCTGGTGATGACGGCGCAGTCGCTGTCGAAGGCGTTGACGCTGTCGTAGCGCCCCCCCATGCCGACCTCGAGGATGACCGCGTCGACCTCGGCCATCGACAGGCAGCGCGCGATGGCCAGCGTCGTGAACTCGAACTGCGTGAGCGTGGTGTCGCCACGCGCACGCTCCACGGCCTCGAAGTGCGGCAGCAGCACGGCTTCTTCGACCGGGTGGCCATTGATCCTGCAGCGCTCGGTGAAGTGCACGAGCTCGGGCTTCTGGTACAGGCCCGTTCGGTAACCCGCATGGCGCAGGATGCTCTCCAGCATGGCGCAGGTGCTGCCCTTGCCGTTGGTGCCGGCCACGGTGATGACGGGCACCTGGAACTGGATGCCCAGCGTGCGCGCGACCCGGACCGTACGCTCCAGCGACAGGTCCATGGTCTTGGGGTGCATCGCGGCGCAGTGCGCCAGCCAGTCGGGCAGGGATCGGCGATCGGTCATCTCAGTCGCAGAGAGCCGTTCGCGCTGGGCC
>JBILSW010000513.1:0-2847 GCA_044371895.1 Rubrivivax sp. | reverse complement strand
GGTCACCGTCGCGTGCCGTCCCCCGAAAGGCCATCCCGCATGGGCTCCAAACTCAAGATCGCCGGCCTACTGGCACTGGGCGCCCTGGCCGGCGCACTGATGACGATGCAGATCTCGGCCGTGGCGCGCAGCGCCTTTGCGCCCCTGCCCGTCGCGGAGCTGCAGCAACTGGCCGCCGTTTTCGACCGCATCAAGGCCGAGTACGTGGAGCCGGTCGACGAGAAGAAGCTCATCGCCGACGCCATCTCGGGCATGGTCTCGGGCCTGGACCCGCACTCGCAGTACCTCGACCAGAAGACCTTCAAGGAATTCCGCGAGAGCACCGGCGGCCGATTCGTCGGCATCGGCATCGAGATGACCATGGAGGACGGCCTCGTCAAGGTCGTCTCGCCCATCGAGGGCTCGCCCGCCTTCCGCGCCGGGCTCAAGACCGGCGACCTCATCACCCGGATCGACGACACGCCGGTCAAGGGCCTCACGGTCGACCAGGCGGTCAAGCGCATGCGCGGCGAGCCGTCCACCAAGGTGCTGCTGCAGGTGTTCCGCAAGGACGAGAACCGCAGCTTCCCGGTGACGATCGTCCGCGAGGAGATCCGCATGCAGAGCGTGCGCTCGCGCATGGCCGAGCCCGGCTACGGCTGGGTCCGTATCAGCCAGTTCCAGGACCGCACCGTCGAGGACTTCGTGCGCAAGGTCGAGGACCTGTACAAACAGGATCCCAAGCTCAAGGGCCTGGTGCTCGACCTTCGCAACGATCCAGGCGGCTTGCTGGACGCCAGCATCGCCATCTCGGCGGCCTTCCTGCCCGAAAATGTGGTGGTGGTCAGCACCAACGGCCAGATGGCGGAGTCGCGCATGAGCTTCCGCGCCACGCCGGCCGACTACGTCCGCCGCGGCGGGACGGATCCGCTCAAGCGGCTGCCGGCGGCCCTGAAGACGGTGCCGCTGGTGGTGCTGGTCAACGAGGGATCGGCCTCGGCCAGCGAGATCGTGGCCGGCGCGCTGCAGGACCACAAGCGCGCCACCATCATGGGCGCGCAGACTTTCGGCAAGGGCTCGGTGCAGACCATCCGCCCGCTGCCCGGCGACACGGCGCTGAAGATCACCACCGCGCGCTATTACACGCCGGCCGGCCGCGCCATCCAGGCCAAGGGCATCTCGCCGGACGTCTTCCTCGACGAGACCGCCGAGGGCAACGTGTTCGCCGCGCTGCGCATGCGCGAGGCCGACCTCGCCAAGCACCTGCAGGGCGCCGACGAAAAGAAGGACCCCGAGCGCGAGAAAGCGCGCGAGGAGGCCCGTGCCCGCCTGGAGGAACAGCTGGCCAAGAGCAAGGAACCGCCCAAGCCGCTGCCGGAGTTCGGCAGCGCCGAAGACTGGCCTTTGCGGCAGGCCCTCAACCAGTTGCGAGGCCTGCCCGTGGTGGCCAGCAAGACGGCCGGCGAGCGGCGGGCCGAGGCGCCGGCTGGCCGTTAGGGCATCCAGCCCCGCGTGCCCAGGCCCGCTTCGGCGGGCCTTTTCGTGCGACTGCCGCGCCACGGGGCCGGCGTATCCTCGTCGCGATGAACCCCGCCAAGCCCCTGCCGAACCCCGAACTCACCGCGCGCAACTTCCCCAGCGCGCAGGAAGACGCCGCCGCCGCCCCGCAGTCCGAGCGCTACGCGGGCCCCGAGAGCGCGTACCGCCTGGCCTTCACCGACACCGAGTTCCTGCTGCGCGAGGAACTGCGCCCCGTGCGCATGCAGCTCGAGCTGCTCAAGCCCGAGCTGGTGCAGCGGGAGCAGGGCGTCGAGAGCACCATCGTCATCTTCGGCAGCGCGCGCATCAAGGCGCCCGAGGTGGCGGCGCAGATGCTCGCCGAGGCAGAGGCCGGCGGCGACGCGCAGGCCCTGGCCCGGGCGCGCAACGCCGTCGAGATGTGCCGCTACTACGACGAGGCGCGCCGCTTCGCCGCCATGGCCACGGCCAAGAGCCGCGAGCACGAGACGCCGCTGTTCGTGGTCACGGGCGGCGGCCCCGGCATCATGGAAGCCGGCAACCGCGGCGCCCACGACGTGGGTGGCAAGAGCATCGGCCTGAACATCGTGCTGCCGCACGAGCAGATGCCCAACCCGTACATCACGCCGGAGCTGTGCTTCCAGTTCCACTACTTCGCGCTGCGCAAGATGCACTTCGTGATGCGCAGCATCGCCCTGGTTTGCTTTCCGGGCGGCTTCGGCACGCTCGACGAGCTGTTCGAAACGCTCACGCTGGTGCAGAACAGCAAGAGCCGCAAGCGCCCCATCCTGCTGTTCGGCCGCGCGTTCTGGGAGAAGCTCATCGACTTCCACCACCTGGTGGACACCGGCATGATCAGCGCGCAGGACCTGCAGCTGTTCCGCTACGTCGAGAGCGCCGAGGAAGCCTGGGAGGTGCTGGCCGGTCACTACGGTTTCGACCTGCCGCCGACAGAATCCGGCGCATTCGCGGAAGACGTGTGAGCCCGGCGGCGGGCCCGGCCCGATAGCATCGGCGCCATGACCCGCAACGTCTCGCTCATCGGTGCGCCGACCGACATTGGCGCCGGCGCCCGCGGCGCCCGCATGGGCCCCGAGGCCCTGCGCGTGGCCGGGCTGCAGGCGGCGCTTGAGGCCCGGGGCTTGCAGGTGCTGGACCGCGGCAACCTGGCCGGCCCGCCCAACCCCTGGCAGCCCCCGGCGGGCGGCTACCGCCACCTGCCCGAGGTCGTGGCCTGGAACCGCGCCGTCCACGAGGCCGTGCACGCCGAGCTGCAGCAGGGCCGCCTGCCCATCCTGCTGGGCGGCGACCACTGCCTGGGCGTGGGCAGCATCAGCGCGGTGGCGCGCA
>JBILSW010000512.1:0-2849 GCA_044371895.1 Rubrivivax sp. | reverse complement strand
GGCCCCTGGCGACCCGACCGCGGCCACCGCTTCAACCCCCAGAAGCTGCTCCTCGACCCCTGGGCACGCGAGATCGTCACCCCGCCCGGCGGCTTCGACTGGAAGGGCCCGCACCAGGGCGCCGACCGCGAGCACCCGCAGGACCTGGACACGCGCGACAACGGCGCCGGAGCCTTCAAGGCCCGTGTCGTGGGGGCCGAGCCCACGGTGGCGCGCATCCGCACGCAGCCGGGCGCCGACACCGTCATCTACGAGCTGCACGTGCGCGGCTTCACGAAGCAGATGCCCGGGGTGCCCGAGCCGCTGCGCGGCACCTACGCGGGCCTGGCCCACGCGGCGGCCATCGGCCACCTGCAGCGCCTGGGCGTCACCACGGTGTGCCTGCTGCCCGTGCAGCAGCACCTCGACGAGGCCCACCTCGCGGCGCGGGGGCTCGTCAACTACTGGGGCTACAACACACTGGGCTTCTTCTGCCCCGAGCCACGCTACGCCGCAGCCACCACCGGACCCGGCGTGCGCGAGGAGTTTCGAGCCCTGGTGCGGCACCTGCACGAGGCCGGCATCGAGGTGCTGCTCGACGTGGTCTACAACCACACGCCCGAGGGCGACGAGCGCGGCCCCACGCTGGCCTGGCGCGGCCTGGACAACGCGAGCTACTACCGCCTGCCCGGCCACGCGAAGCAACAACACGAGAACTGGACGGGCTGCGGCAACACGCTCGACATCCGCCACCCGCGCGTGCTGCAGATGGTGATGGACAGCCTGCGCCACTGGGTGCAGCACTATGGCGTCGATGGTTTCCGCTTCGACCTCGCCCCCGTGCTGGGCCGTGGCGATGCCGGCTTCGACCGCGACGGTCCCTTCTTCAAGGCGGTGCTGCAGGACCCCGTGCTGCAGGGGGTGCGGCTGGTCGCCGAACCCTGGGACCTGGGCCCCGTCGGCTACCAGCTCGGGCAGTTCCCGCGCGGCTGGCACGAGTGGAACGACCGCTTCCGCGACACCGTGCGCGCCTTCTGGCTGGGCGGCGACTGCACGCGCGGCGAGTTCGCGCTGCGCCTGGCCGGCAGCTCCGACCTCTACCAGCCGCGCCAGCGCCCGCCGCTGGACGGCGTGAACTATGTCGTCAGCCACGACGGCTTCACGCTGGCCGACCTGGTGAGCTACGACCTGCGCCACAACGAGCTCAACGGCGAGGGCAACCGCGACGGCCACGGGCACAACCTGAGCTGGAACTGCGGCTGGGAGGGCCCCACCACCGATCCCGAGGTGATGGCCCGCCGCGCCCGGCTGCAGCGCGCGCTGCTGGCCAGCCTGCTGCTGAGCCAGGGAACGCCCATGCTGGCCGCCGGCGACGAACTGGGCCACAGCCAGGGCGGCAACAACAACCCGTACTGCCAGGACAACCCCGTCACCTGGATTGACTGGGCTGCGGCGGACACCACCCTGCTGGCCTACACCCGGCACCTGATCACGCTGCGCCGCCGCCTGCTGCCCCTGGCGCCGCGCTGGTACACCGGCCTGCCCGACGCCAAGGGCCGCGCCGACCTCGCCTGGCTGCGCCGCACCGGTGAAGCCATGGCGCCAGAGCACTGGAACAACCGCACGTCGCGCATCCTGGCGGCCTGGATCGGCGCACCCGGGCGTGGTGGCGCGCCGCTGCTGCTGCTGATCAACGGGCGCGACCGGGATTCCGGATTCCGGCTGCCGCCGGGCCGTTGGGTGTGCGAGCTCGACAGCACCAGGCCCGACGGCCGCAGCGACTGGGCGCACAGCCCGGGCGAAGGCCCACCCATCGACTACGACTTGCCGGCACGCAGCGTGGTGCTGCTGCGTGACGCGGCGCCCTGACCGACGGAGACTGCCCCGATGCGATTCCCCCGTGCCAGCGGCGTGCTGCTGCACCCCACCTCCCTGCCCGGTCCGCACGGCAGCGGCGACCTCGGCCGCGAGGCTTACCACTTCGTCGACTGGCTGGTGGCCGGCGGCCAGAAGCTCTGGCAGGTGCTGCCGCTGGCCGGCATCGGCCCGGGCAACTCGCCCTACATGAGCAACTCGGCCTTCGCCGGCAACGTGCTGCTGGTGGACCTGGCCGAATTGCACGAGCAGGGCTGGCTCGACGCCGCCGACCTCGAGCCTGTGCCGGGGCTGGCAGACGACGCGGTGGACTACGCCGTCGTTCACCCCTTCCGTATGGAGCGGCTGCACAAGGCGGCGCTGCGCTTCGCCGCCGCCGGCACCGCGGCGCAGCGCGAGGAGTTCGCGCGCTTCCGCGCCGGCCACGCCGACTGGCTTCCCGACTTCAGCCTGTTCATGAGCCTGTGCGAACAGCTGCACTGGGCCGACTGGCACACCTGGTCGGCGCCACTGCGCCACCGGGAGCCCGCGGCGCTGGCGGCCGCGCGCGCCGAGCACGCTACGCGCGTGCACTTCTGGGAGTTCGCGCAGTGGTGCTTCTTCCGGCAGTGGCTGAAGCTGCGCGCCTACGCCAACGGCAAGGGCGTGCAGGTCATCGGCGACACGCCGATCTTCATCGCGTACCTGTCGGCCGAGGTGTGGGCGAATCAGCACCTGTTCGAGCTCGACGCCGAGGGCCGGCCCGCGGTGGTGGCCGGCGTGCCGCCGGACTTCTTCAGCGCCACAGGCCAGCGCTGGGGCAACCCGCTTTACCGCTGGTCGGAGCACGCGCGCGACGGCTACGCCTGGTGGGTGCAGCGCATCCACCGCACCTTCGAGCTGGTGGACATCGTGCGCATCGACCACTTCCGCGGCTTCGCCGGCTACTGGGAGATCCCGGCCAGCGAGCCGACCGCCATCATGGGCGAGTGGAAGCCGGGCCCGGGCGCGCCGCT
>JBILSW010000511.1:0-2850 GCA_044371895.1 Rubrivivax sp. | reverse complement strand
GGATCTAAACCCGATATTCTAGTTCAGTCCGAGCGACGCGAACACCTGCGACTTCGCGCGCCGCTGCGCGGCGTACTTCAGCCGCTGCGAGTGCACCACCGTCTTCAGGTCGAACAAGGCCGTCTCGAACAAGGCGTTGACGATCACGTAGTCGAAGTGCCGCGCCTGCGCGACCTCGATGTGCGCGTTGGCCAGCCGCGTGGCGATGACCTCGGGCGCGTCCTCGCCGCGGCGGTTCAGGCGCTGCATCAGCTCGGGCCAGCTCGGTGGCAGGATGAAGATCAGCACCGCGTGCGGGAAGATATGCTTGATCTGCAGCGCGCCTTGCCAGTCGATCTCGAGCACCACATCGTTGCCGTGCTCCAGCCGCTCCTGGATGGCCTTGCGGCTGGTACCGTAGAGGTTGCCGTGCACCTCGGCCCACTCGAAGAACTCGCCGCGCGCGACCATCGCGCGAAACGCGGCCTCGTCGACGAAATGGTACTCGCGGCCATCGAGCTCCTGCCCGCGCGGCCGGCGCGTGGTGTGCGACACCGAGACGGCCAGCCGCGAATCGAGCTCCAGCAGCGCCTTGACGAGGCTGGACTTGCCGGTGCCGCTGGGCGCGGCCACGCAAAACAGGTTGCCGGGGGTTTCCATGGTCGGATTTTCCCCCAATGCCGTGCCCAGCGATGCCGGCATCATCCCAGCGGTGAAGCCCGAACCGATCCGCGACATCGTCATCGTCGGCGGCGGCACCGCCGGCTGGATGGCCGCGGCCGCCTTCGCCCGGCTGCTGCCGCCGACCCTGTGCCGGGTGCGCCTGGTGGAGAGCGACGAGATCAGCACCATCGGCGTCGGCGAGGCCACGATCCCGGCGATTCGCAACTACAACGCCGCGCTGGAGATCGACGAAGACGAGTTCGTGCGCCAGACACAGGGCACGTTCAAGCTCGGCATCCAGTTCCGCGACTGGGGCCGCGCTGGCGATGCCTACATCCACGGCTTCGGCCGCGTCGGGCCCGACACCGGCCTCGTGCCTTTCCACCACTACTGGCTGAAGATGCGCGCACAGGGACGGGCGCCTGGACTGGAGGCGTTCCAGATCAACACCGCGGCGCCCGATTCGTCGAAGTTTCAGCGCCCCGACCCGGCGCTGCGCGGTTCGCCGCTGGGCGAGATCGACTACGCCTTCCACTTCGACGCCGGCCTGTACGCCCGCTACCTGCGCCGCTACGCCGAGGCGCGGGGCGTGCAGCGGCTGGAGGGTCGCATCGTGCAGGTGCAACAGCGTGAGCCCGACGGGTTCGTTCAGAGCGTGCAACTGGCCTCGGGCGAGCGCGTGGACGGGCAACTGTTCATCGACTGCTCCGGCCTGCGTGGGCTGCTGATCGAGCAGACGCTGCGCACCGGCTTCGAGGACTGGTCGCACTGGCTGCCCTGCGACGCCGCCGTGGCCGTGCCCTGCGAGAGCGCCGGGCCGCTGCTGCCGCTGACGCGCAGCACCGCGCGCACCGCGGGCTGGCAGTGGCGCATCCCGCTGCAGCACCGTACAGGCAACGGCCTGGTCTACTGCAGTGCGCTGATGGGCGCCGACGAGGCAGCGGCGACGCTGCTGCGCCACGTCGACGGCCGGCCGCTGGCCGAGCCGCGGCACATCCGCTTCAAGGCCGGGCGGCGGCGGCGGACATGGGTAAAGAACGTCGTGGCGGTCGGGCTGGCGGGCGGCTTCCTCGAGCCGCTGGAGAGCACCAGCATCCACCTGATCCAGCAGGGCATCAACCGGCTGATCGGCTGCTTTCCCTGGGCCGGTTTCGATGACGTCGACATCGACGAGTACAACCGCCAGTGCCGGCTGGAGATGGAACGCATCCGTGACTTCATCATCTTCCACTACAAGGCCACGCAGCGCGACGAGCCGCTGTGGCGCCAGGCGCGGCACATGGCGGTGCCCGAGACGCTGGCGCACAAGATGGTCCTGTTCGGCGCCAACGCGCGCATCGTGCGCGAGGACTTCGAGCTGTTCGGCGAGTCGAGCTGGCTGCAGGTGATGATGGGCCAGCACCACGAGCCGCGCGGCTGGCACCCGCTGGTGGAGGCGCGCGACGAGGCCGAGATCGAGGCGCTGCTGGTGCACAGCGCGCAGGTGGTGAGCAACTGCCTGCAGCGCATGCCGACGCAGGCCGAGTTCATCGCCCGCCACTGCGCGGCCGGGCCCCACGCGGCCGCGCCGCGCCGAAGCCCGGAGACGGCATGAGCGAGATGCCCCCATCCACCCGGCCCGTGGCCCTGGTGACCGGCGGCGCGCGCGGCATCGGGCTGGCTGTGGCGCGCGGCTTTCTCGCGCGGGGGCACGCCGTGGCGCTGCTCGACATCGACACCACCACGCTGGCCGCCACCGAGGGTGCGCTGGCCGAACCCGAGCGCGTGCTGGCGATCGGCGGCGACGTCTCGGTGGCTGCCGATGCGGCGCGTGCTGTCGCCGCGGTGCGCGCGCGTTTCGGCCGTCTGGACGCCCTCGTCAACAACGCCGGGATCGCCGTGTTCAAGCCGACGCTGCAGACCACGCACGAGGAGTTCAGCCGCGTGCTCGCCGTCAACCTGCACGGCGCCTTCCTGTGCACGCAGGCGGCGGCGCCGCTGATGCTGGCCGGCAGTGGCGGCGCGGTGGTCAACATCGCCAGCATCTCGGGCCTGCGCGCCAGCACGCTGCGCGTGGCCTACGGCACCAGCAAGGCGGCGCTGATCCAGCTGACCCGGCAGCACGCGGTGGAACTGGGCACGCAGGGCATCCGCGTCAACGCCGTGGCGCCGGGGCCGGTCGACACCGACATGGCCAGGCTCGTGCACACGGTGGCCATCCGCAGCGAC
>JBILSW010000064.1:0-9734 GCA_044371895.1 Rubrivivax sp. | reverse complement strand
TGGCGGTACGGGCCGCTGGCCGAGACGTTGCCCACCACCGAAGCCAGCGTGGCGCCGTCGAGGTCGGGGTTGGCGATGTCCACCCACTCGCAGGCGAACTCCTGGCACAGCGTGGGCAGGCGCAGGTCGGCGTTGGGCAGGCCGCGCACGGCCAGGCCCTGCAGGCGGCCGCCGGCGTGCAGCGAATTCAGGCCGCCACTCAGGTTGTTGGGCAGGAAGCGATACAGCGTGTTGGCGTTGCCCTGGTCTTCGGTGAGGTACCAGTAGCCGGTGGCCGGATCGACGGCGCTGGCTTCGTGCGAGAAGCGGCCCATATCGATGATGGGGTTGACGTTGGCAGCCGTGAGGCTGGTGTCGGCCGGGACCTCGAAGATGTAGCCGTGCCGCTTGCCGGTGGACGAGACGTTGTTGCTGCGGATCTCTTCGTTGCTGAGCCACGAGCCCCAGGTGGTGGAGCCGCCAGCGCAGGGGCGGTTCAGGCCGCCGAAGGTGGCGTAGCTGGCGACCCAGTTGCCGTCGCGCCAGACGAGGTTGGTGTTGCCGCCGATCTGGTAAGCGGTGCCGGTGATGCCGGTGTCGTGCTTGGCCACGTTGTCGCGGCCGGCGCCGATGATGTTGGCCGGGTTGGTGCTGGTGCTCTGCTCGTGGTTGCGCACCAGGATGATCTCCTGGCTGCGGCCGACACGGCGCGACACCACCACGCCCATGCCGTCGTGCGCGGCCGGCGTAAGCAGGCCGTCACTCATCACATCGCCGCGCCAGCCGTAGCTCTTGTAGGTGAAGCCCTGCGGCAGCTCGATCAGCGGCAGGCCGGTCGTGAGGTCGTTCACCGGGGCGGTTAGGCCGTAGGGGCTGTCGACGAGCACCGAACTCGTGGCGGCCACGCAGCCGCTGGTGGCCGAAGCCTCGGCCGTGCGGGCGGCCAGCGCGGCCAAGGGGCCGGCGAAGGCCGCGGCGATGGCGGCGCCGCTGCCCTTGAGCAGGCTGCGGCGGTCGGGGGAGTGTTGCTGCTCGTCCAAGTCTCTCTCTCCTGGTGGTTCGGGTTCTGGTGGGCGCGACAGGTTCGTTTTGGCTGCGCAGGATCGCGCCGCCGCGTGTCTGCTGCGTGAAGGCAGGACCTTGATCCGCTCGTCATGCCGACGACACGGCAGCGAGAAAGCATCGGCTCGAAATCAACCGGAGGAAGCTCATGAAGATGTCTCTGCTGACCGGCCTCGGCCTCAGCCTGTTCGCATCGGGCGCCTCGGCGCAGACCCTCGTGTTCCAGCAAGGCCTGGGCGGCTATGCCGGCACGCAGGACACCATGGTGCGCAGCAACGAGACGGCCTCGCCGGGCGACAGTCGCAACATCAACTACGGCGCTGCGGTCTTCGTCAGCGTCGACGGCGATGACGGCAGCCCGGGCGTCAAGCCCAACCACGGCCTGATCCGCTTCGACAACCTGTTCGGCACGATGCCCGGGCAGATCCAGCCGGGCGACACCATCACCAGCGCCACGCTGCGCCTCTTCGTCAACAACCCCGGCAGCGGCATGACGGTGCACGACATGCTGGCGCCGTGGAGCCAGGGCAGCGTCACCTGGAACAGTCTCGTCGGCGGCGTGCAGACCGATGGCGTGGAAGCCGCTGCGGCGCCGATCGTTAGCCTGGGCGCCAACAACACGGCCGAGAACGTGCCCACGGGCTGGCTGTCGATCAACGTGACCTCGTCGCTGCTGGCGGCGCAGTCGGGCGCCCTGCCGGGCTTCGGTTGGGCACTGCTGCCCTTCGTGGCCGGCACCAACGGCATCGACTTCCACTCCGGCGAGTACGCCCTCGATGCGGCACTGCGGCCCGAGCTGAGCGTGGCCATCGTGCCCGTGCCCGAGCCGGCCACCTGGCTGCTGATGGCGCTGGG
The DNA here is from genome assembly GCA_044371895.1 of Rubrivivax sp. Classification (GTDB taxonomy): domain Bacteria; phylum Pseudomonadota; class Gammaproteobacteria; order Burkholderiales; family Burkholderiaceae_C; genus Rubrivivax. Next base: position 7,838 of record JBILSW010000064.1, on the reverse strand, counting down.
CGCCGCGGGCCTGGCCGCCCGCCGGCTTCGCGCCTGACCTCCAACCTCACCAGTGCCAACCATCCATTCCGGAGCCACCCGATGAACCATCTGAACCAGCTGATCCACCTGTCCGCAGCCGCCGTGCTGCTGGGCGCCGCACAAGGCGCCTCGGCCGAGACGATCGTCCACACCTTCCAGCAAGGCGTCGCCGGCTACACCGGCCAGGTCGACACCAACATCCGGGGCGAAGAGCCCGACACCGCGGGTGGCAGCCTGGCCGAACTCAGCATCGACGCCTCGGATGGCGGCTTCGAGTCGCAGGTGCTGCTGCGCTTCGACAACGTCTTCGGCGCCGGCGCGGGGCAGATCGGCGCCGACCGCGTCATCACCTCGGCCACGCTGAGCTTCGTCGTCACCAGCGCTGGCAGCGGCATCCGCTTCCACGAGATGCTGCTGCCCTGGAGCGACGCCACCGCCACGTTCAACGGCTTCGGCCTGGGCGTGCAGGCCGATGGCATAGAGGCCCGCCTGGCTTCGGTGCAGGCCATTGGCGGCAACGACGGCAGCAGCAACGTCGAGAGCGGTACGCTCGTCGTGGACTTCACGGCAGCCATGCAGCGCGCACAGGCCGGCTTCGCACCCCAAGGTTGGGCGCTGCTGCCCTGGTTGCCCGACGGCACCAATGGAATCGACGTCTACAGCGCCGAGTGGGACACGCTGACCGAGCGCCCGCTGCTCACCATCACCACCGCCCCGGTGCCCGAGCCGGCGGCCTGGCTGATGATGGCCCTTGGACTGGCCGGCCTGGCGGCACGCGCGCGGCGGCAGCGAGTCTGAGTCAACGAAGCGTCGCCCGGGCCTGCCGGCGCGGCGCCCGCGGCGGGGCGGACAATGCTGCGCCATAGCCGCCCCCGAGCCGACCATGTCCGACACCCCTGCGCCGTTCGCATCACTCGCTCCCTTCCACCTGGCGTTTCCGGTCGACGACCTCGCCGCCGCGCGCGTCTTCTACGGCGGCCTGCTCGGCTGCCCCGAGGGCCGCAGCAGCGCCGAGTGGATCGACTTCGACTTCTTCGGCCACCAGATCGTGGCCCACCTCTCGCCGCCCCAGCCGGGCAGCGACCACCACAACCCGGTCGACGGCCATGAGGTGCCGGTGCCGCACTTCGGCGTCGTGCTCGACTGGGACGCCTTCCACGCGCTGGCCGAGCGGCTGCGCGCGGGCGGCATGAAGTTCGTCATCGAGCCCTACATCCGCTTCGCCGGCCAGGTGGGCGAGCAGGCGACGATGTTCTTCCGCGATCCGGCCGGCAACGCGCTCGAGTTCAAGAGCTTCCGCGACCGCGGCCAGCTTTTCGCCAAATGACGTTCGCCGCGTGACGTTCGCGACGTGACCGAGCTCATCGTCATCCGCCACGGCGAGACCGACTGGAACCGCCAGCAGCGCTTCCAGGGCCAGATCGACGTGCCGCTCAACGACCAGGGCCACGCGCAGGCGGCGGCGCTGGCCGCGCGCCGGGCGGCCGACGCGGCGCTGCAGGCCGATGTCTTCATCAGCAGCGATCTCCAGCGTGCGCGCCAGACGGCCGCGCCCCTGGGCCAGGCCTGGCAGCGCGAGCCGCAGCTGATGGCCGGGCTGCGCGAGCAGGGCTTCGGTGATTGGGAGGGGCTGGACGCGCCCACCATCCGCGAACGCTGGCCCGACCTCTGGCCGCGCTGGCTGGAGCACCGCGCCGACGAGGCCGCGCCGGGCGGCGAGACGCCGCGGCAGTTCCATACCCGCGTGCTGGCCGCGATGCGCGAGATCGTCGAGGCCGGCGGGCCGGCGGCGCGGGTGCTCGTCGTCACGCACGGCGGCGTGCTCGACATGCTTTGGCGCACCGCGCACGGCGAGCCGCTGGATGGGCTGCGCCGCTGCGACATCCCCAACACCGGCATCAACCGGCTGCGCTGGGTGCGCGGCACGATCGAGATCGACAGCTGGGCAGACGCCAGCCACCTGGAAGGCCTGCCGCCCCCGTTGCGGCCTTGAAGAGGGTCAGCCCGGCCCCGTTCAACCCGCCGCCGGCTGCAGAGTCGCCACCGGCTCGGGCGCCAGCGGCGAGCCGTCGCGCAGTCCGCGCACGGTGCCCAGCACCAACGCCGCCACCACCAGCGAGGCCAGCGCCAGCAGGAGCAGGCCCAGGCCAGCAGCAGCGGCGCGCCGAACTGCAGCAGCCCCAGGCCCACCACTGCGGGCGGCGCGATGACGATGGACACCGAGGGCTTCAGCCGTTCGGGCCAGGGGCCCTGCACCGCCACGCGCACGCCGATCAGCACCAGCACCACGGGCCAGAACAGCACGCCGATGCCGAACTGCGCCGCCGCCCAGGCCTCGTGCCCCAGCGGCACGCCGGCCAGCGGCGCCAGCACGTTGCCGACGACGGGGATGAACAGCACCGGCGTCACCCCCGGCCACGCCAGGCCCGCGGCCCGGTCGCCCGCCGGGCCGCCGCGCCACCAGCGCGCCATGACCCAGGCGGTGGCGGCGAACTGCCCCAGGCTGCCCAGCCACCACAGCAGCCGCGCCGCCGCGGTGGGGCCCCACAGCGCCACGGCCACGGTGGCCAGCAGCATCAGCGACACCGGCAGTGCAGCCACGAAGGGGTGGCGCATGGGGTGGCGACGGTCCTCCGCCCAGGCCTCGGGGTGGCGGCGCAACCGCAGCCCGAAGGCCAGCGCCAGCGCCAGCCCGACGGCGGCGTCGAGCGCGGCCACGGCCCATGCCACGGCGCCCGCGGCCTCGCCCATCAGCGGCACGGCGCGGTGCCACGCCAGCGCCAGACCCGACAGGCCCATCACGAGGGCGAACCAGGCCGGGCCGACGAAGGCCAGGCGGGGCGGCGGCGCGCGTTCACGCCGCCACCCGTACGCACCAGCAGCCCCTGGGCACGGGGCTCACCGCACCTTGGCGAGCAGGTCCTGCATGCCCTCGATCAGGGCCTCGACCTGGGCTTCCTGCGTGGGCTCGGTCACCAGCCGCGCGCGCAACTCCTGCTGCACGAAGCAGACCGTCATCCGCACGTAGGTGCTGTCCAGCGCCTTGCGCACGGCGGCCATCTGCGTGGCGATGTCCATGCAGTCCTGACCTTCCTCGATCATGCGCTGGATGCCCCGCAACTGCCCTTCGGCCCGCTTGAGCCGGTTGAGCAGGTCGGTACGGCTTTCCGCATCGGTAAGCACGGACATGGAGCAAGCCTCCGTGGCTTTGTCGGGCTGGGGCTGGATTGTCACCGTCCTTGGCGCTTCGCGGGGCAGGCCGTGTCGGGCGGGCCATGGATCGTGGCGGATCAGCCGCGGCTGGCGGCCGGCACGCCCAGCTTGCCCAGCACCCAGCCCAGCGGGCAGACGTTGGTAAAGCCGTACTGCAGCAGGTTGGCGCCGACGAAGGCCGTGAAGGCCAGGAACCAGGTCGAGACGAACAGCGGGCTGGCCTCCACCCCCAGCGCGAGGCTGACGAGGATGAAGCAGCCGGCGAAGATGCGGATCAGGCGGTCGATGGTCATGGTGAAACTCCTTCAGGCTTGGGCGGGGGTGGCTGGGGATGAGGCCAGGGCTTCGTAGCGGCGGCGGTTCACCACCACGTGCAGCACCGGGATGACGATCAGCGTCAGCAGCGTGCTCACGCCGATGCCGAACAGCAGCGAGATGGCCAGGCCGTTGAAGATGGGGTCGGTGAGGATGAACACGGCACCCGTCATCGCCGCCAGCGCGGTGAGTGCGATGGGTTGCGCGCGCACGGCGGCGGCGTGGACGACGGCCTCGCGCCAGGGCTTGCCTTCGGCCACCTGCAGCTCGATGAAGTCGACGAGCAGGATGGAGTTGCGCACGATGATGCCCGCCAGGGCGATCATCCCGATCATGCTGGTGGCCGTGAAGCTGGCGCCCAGCAACGCGTGCCCCGGCATCACGCCCACCAGGGTGAGCGGGATCGGCGCCATGATGACCAGCGGCGCCACGTAACTGCGGAACTGCGCGACCACGAGGATGTAGATCAGGATGAGGCCCACGCCGTAGGCCGCGCCCATGTCGCGGAAGGTCTCGTAGGTGATCTGCGATTCGCCGTCCCACTTCACGGCGTAGGCGTCGTACGGGTTCTTCGGCGCCGAGATCCAGTACTCGCCCAGCGTGCCCGTGCCGGGCAGCGCCGCGGCCTGCAGCTGGTTGCGGATGCCGAACAGGCCGTACAGCGGCGAGTCGGGCGTCTCGCCACCCGCACCGACGTCGGCCATGACGTAGGACACGCCAAGCTGGTTCTTGGTGAAGAGCGGCTTGTCGATCACGGTGCGCTCCACGCGCACCAGCTCCGACAGCGGCACCAAGGTGCCGGCCGCCGTGCGCATCGGCAGCGCCAGCAGCGCGTCGAGCCCGGCCTGCGCTTCGCGCGGCAGCTGCAGGCGCACGGGCACGGCGTGCTTGCTGGCGCCGTCGTGCAGGTGCGTGGCGTCCAGCCCCGAGAGCGCGCCGGCCACGGTGCGGGCGATGGCGTCGGCGCTCACGCCCAGCGTGTCGGCGCGCTGGCGGTTGATGCGCAGCACGGCGCGCGGCGCGTCGGCGGCCAGGGTGCTTTCGATGCCGGTGATGTCGGGCGTGGCGGCGAAGGCCTGCTCCAGGCGCGCCGCCAGGGCCTGGCGGCCGGCCTCGTCGGGGCCGTAAACCTCGGCGACGATGGGGCTCAGCACGGGCGGGCCGGGCGGCACCTCCACGAGCTTCATCTTGGCGTCGTGGCGCAGCGCGATCTTCTCGAGTTCAGGCCGCAGGCGCTGGGCCAGGTCGTGGCTCTGTCCCTTGCGATGGCGCTTGTCGACGAGGTTGACCTGCAGCTCGCCCTGGTGCGGATCGCCGCGCAGGAAGTACTGGCGCACCAGGCCGTTGAAGGTGATGGGGCTGGCGGTGCCGGCGTAACCCTGGAGGTGCTGCACCTCGGGCTGCCGGGCCAGGAAGCCGGCCAGCTCGTGCAGCGCCGCGGCGGTGTCTTCCACCGGCGTGCCGGCGGGCATGTCGACGACGAGCGCGAACTCGCTCTTGTTGTCGAAGGGCAGCATCTTCAGCACCACCCCCCAGCGCGAGGACGGCACGGCGGCCAGGCCCACGCTCAGCGCCATGGCGGCCAGGATGCCGGCCAGCAGCAGCCAGCGCTTGCGGGCGCTGTCGAGGAAGGGCGCCAGCGCGCGCTGGAAGAAGCGCTGCAGCCCCGCGGCGAGGCGGCTTTCGGCATGGCCATGGCCGTCACCCGCAACCGCCGAGCACGGCTTCATGAGCTTGAGCGCCAGCCAGGGCGTCACCGTGAAGGCGATGACCAGCGAGATCGCCATGCCCAGGCTGGAGTTGATCGGGATGGGGCTCATGTACGGCCCCATCAGGCCGCTCACGAAGGCCATGGGCAGCAGCGCGGCGATCACCGTGAAGGTGGCCAGGATGGTGGGGCCGCCGACTTCGTCCACCGCCGCCGGGATGATCTGCGCCAGCGGCTTGCCCGGTTCGAGCGCGCGGTGGCGGTGGATGTTCTCGACCACCACGATGGCGTCGTCGACCAGGATGCCGATGCTGAAGATCAGCGCAAAGAGGCTCACGCGGTTGAGCGTGAAGCCCCAGGCCCAGCTGGCGAACAGCGTGGCCGTGAGCGTGAGGATGACCGCGCCGCCCACGATGACGGCCTCGCGCCGGCCCAGGGCCAGGCCCACGAGCAGGATGACGCTGGCGGTGGCGAAAGCCAGCTTCTGGATGAGCTTGCCGGCCTTGTCGCCCGCGGTGGCGCCGTAGTCGCGCACGACCGTGGCTTCCACGCCCTCGGGGATGACGACGCCGCGCAGGGCGTCCAGCCGCTCGCGCGCGGCGCGCGCCACGTCCACGGCGTTGGCGCCGGGCTTCTTGGTCAGCGCCAGCGTCACGGCCGGATGGCCGGCGGAGGTCTGGCCGCTCTCGGAGGCATCCAGGCCGGGCGTGAAGAACACCTGGGCCGTGGGCTGGGCGGGGCCGTCTTCCACCGTGGCCACCTCGCGCAGGTAGACCGGGCGGCCGTTGTGCACGCCCACCACCAGCTGGGCCACGTCGTCGCCGCGGCGCAGCACCTCGCCGGTTTCCACGGTCAGCAGGCCGCCTCGGCCACCGAATTCGGCGTCGATGACGCTGCCCGCCGGCAGCGCCCGGTTGGCGCCGGCCAGGGCCTGGGCCAGGCGCAGCACGTCGATGCCGCGCTCGCGCAGCCGCGCCGGGTTCAGGTTCACCAGCACGGCGCGGCCCGGGCCGCCGAGGGTGGCCACCTCGCGGGCGCCGTCCACGCGCTTCAACTCCACCTCCAGCGTGCGCGCCACGCGCTCCAGCTCGTAGGCGGAGGTCTCGGTCCTGCTCCACAGGCTCACGGCCAGCACCGGCACGTCGTCGATGCCCTTGGGCTTGACGACCGGCGGCAGCACACCCAGGTTCTGCGGCAGCCAGTCCTGGTTGGCGTTGATCACTTCGTACAGCCGCACCAGCGCCTCGTTGCGCGGCACGCCCACCTCGAACTGCACCGTGAGCACCGCCAGGCCGGGGCGCGACACGGAGTAGGTGTGCTCGATGCCGGCCATCTGCGCCAGCACCTGCTCGGCGGGCCGGGCCACCAGCGTCTGCACGTCGGCCGCGCTGGCGCCGGGGAAGGCGATCAGGACGTTGGCCATGGTCACGTCGATCTGCGGCTCTTCCTCGCGCGGCGTCACCAGCACCGCGAACAGGCCCAGCAGCAGGGCCACCAGGGCCAGCAGCGGCGTCAGCGCGTGCTGCTGGAAGGTGGCAGCGAGACGGCCCGACAGGCCCATGGGTGCGTCCTTCGGCTTCACGGTGGCGGCCCGGCGGGGGTCAGTTCGCGGCGGCCGGGGCCGGCACGGCGCCAGCCAGGCCGGCCTTGACGGCGTCGGCCGCGACGAGCTCGCCGGCCTTCAGGCCCGCGAGCACCGGCACCTGCCCGCCCGCGGGCGTGCCCGTGCGCACGGCCTTGAGGACGAAGCGGCCGTCGGCGGCGGCGTAGACGGCGGTGAGCTCGCCGCGGCGCAGCACGGCGGCGGCCGGCACGGTCAGCTGGGCAGGGGCGGCGCCGGGGGCGGACGGCGCGCCCGCGAAGCGCACGCGCACCGGCAGGCCGGGCAGCAGCGGGTCGGCGGTGGCGGCGAGGTCCAGGCGCCATTCCACCGTCTGCGAGGTCGCGTCGGCACCCGGCAGCTCGGTGCGGCGCTGCGGCGCGAGCACGCGTCCGTCGGGCAGCAGCACCTGCACTTCGCGCGCGGCGCGGGCGGCCTCGGCGCGCGACAGCGGCAGCATCACGCTGGCGCGCAGTCGCCCGGGAGCATAGAGCGTGAGCAGCGGCCTGCCCGGCGTGGCCAGCTCGCCGGCCTCGGCGTGCGTGGCTCGCACCACGCCGTCGAAGGGCGCGGTGATCGTGGTGAAGCCGCGCGCCACCGCCGCCTGCTGGCGGCCGGCCTGCGCGGCCGCGAGCGCAGCCTCGGCGGCGTTGAGCTGGGCCTGGGCGGTGTCCAGCGCGGCGGCCGAGACGAAACCCTGGGCGCGCAACTCGCGCGTGCGCTGGGCGTTCTGGCGCGCCAGCGCCAACGCGGCCTGGGCCTGCGCGACGCCAGCGTCTCCCGCGGCCAGGCCGGCGGTCAGCTCGCGCTCGTCGATGCGCGCCAGCAGCTGGCCGGCCTTGACGCGGTCGCCCGCCTTCACGGCCAGCTGGCGCAGCACACCGGGCACCTGCGCGGCGATCACGCTTTGCTGCTGCGGCTCGAGCGAGCCTTCGAACTCGAAGCCCGCCGCGGCGCCGACGCCGCCCACGGTCACCACGG
>JBILSW010000063.1:0-9810 GCA_044371895.1 Rubrivivax sp. | reverse complement strand
ATCATGCTGAACACGCCGCTGGTGGGCGACCTCATCTTCAAGGGCGAGGTCGCCGAGCTCAAGGAGCTGATGAAGCGCAGCCGCGAGCTCGGCATGCAGACCTTCGACCAGAGCCTGTTCGACCTCTACGAGAACCGGCACGTGAGCTACGAAGACGCGCTGCGCAATGCCGACTCTGTGAACGACCTGCGCCTGCAGATCAAGCTGCAGAGCGCGCGCGCGCGCAACGTCGACCTGGCCGCCGGCACCGAGCACCTGAAGGTCATGTGACGCGCGCTACGCGTCACCTGCTGCGCCTGTTCGTCACCGGGCTGCTGGCGGCGCTGCCGCTGGCCGCCACGGTGGCTGTGTTCGCCTGGGCCATCAGCCTGCTGCTGCAGTGGGTGGGCCCGCGCAGCGCGTTCGGCGAGCTGCTCGGCGGCATCGGGCTCGGGGTCACGGGCTCCGAGATCGTCGGCTACGCGATCGGCCTGGGCATCATCGTCGGGGCCATCCTGCTGCTGGGCCTGCTCGTCGAGCGCGGCCTCCAGCATGGCCTGGCCCGCATCGTCGAGGCCGTCGTGCGGCGCATCCCGCTGGTGCGCAACGTCTACGACCTGGTGCAGCGCTTCGTCTCGCTGCTGTCGCAGCGCGACGAGGACGGCACGCGCGCGATGCAGCCCGTGTGGGTCAGCTTCGGCGGCCGCGCCCAGCCCGGCTGCATGGTGCTGGCACTGCAGACTACAGCCGAGCCCGTGCTGGTGGACGGCCGTCGCTGCGTGCCGGTGATGGTGCCCACGGCCCCCGTGCCGGTGGGCGGCGGGCTGCTGTTCGTGCCCGAGGCATGGGTGGCGCGGGCCGAACTGAGCGTCGAGGCCGTGACGGCGCTGTACGTGAGCATGGGCGTGACGGCGCCGCAGCACCTGCCGCCCGCCCGCGGGCGTGGCAGCATCGCGCCATGAGCACCGATTCCGCCGCCACGCCGCCCGCTGCTGCCCGTCGCGTCGCGTTCCTGGGCCTGGGCGTCATGGGCTATCCCATGGCCGGGCACCTGACCCGGGCAGGCCACGCCGTCACCGTCTACAACCGCACCGCGGTCAAGGCGGCGGACTGGGCCGCCGGGTACGGCGGCGCGCATGCGCCCACCCCGCGCCAGGCCGCGGCCGGGGCGGACGTCGTATGCGCCTGCGTCGGCAACGACGACGACCTGCGCAGCGTCGCGCTGGGCCCGGACGGCGCCTTCGCCGGCATGAAGCCCGGTGCCGTCTTCGTGGACCACACCACGGCCTCCGCCGAGGTGGCGCGCGAGCTGCACGCCGCGGCTCGGCCGCAGGGCCTGCACTTCATCGACGCCCCCGTGTCGGGTGGTCAGGCGGGGGCCGAGAACGGCGTGCTGACGGTGATGTGCGGCGGTGACGCCGAGCCCTTCGCCGCGACGCGGCCGGTGGTGATGGCCTACGCGCGCGCCTGCACGCTGCTGGGCCCCAGCGGCGCGGGGCAGCTGGCGAAGATGGTCAACCAGATCTGCATCGCCGGCCTGCTGCAGGGCCTGGCCGAGGCGCTGGCCTTCGGGCAGCGCGCCGGGCTGGACATGCCCGCGGTGCTCGACGTGATCGGCAAGGGCGCGGCCCAGAGCTGGCAGATGGACAACCGCGGCAGGACCATGCTTGAGGGCCGGTTCGACTTCGGCTTTGCCGTGGACTGGATGCGCAAGGACCTCGGCCTCGTGTTCGACGAGGCCCGCCGCAGCGGCGCGCAGCTGCCGGTGACCGCGCTGGTGGACCAGTTCTACGCCGACGTCCAGGCCCGGGGCGGGCAGCGCTGGGACACCTCGAGCCTGATCGCGCGGCTCGGGGCCTGAAAGGCCTCAGCGCGACGGTGCCGGTGCCGACGCGGCCTGCGGCGCCGCCTGCACCGGCGCCTGCGAGCCGCCGCGCAGCAGCGCTGTTTCGGAGGCCAGCTGCGCCTCGGTGATGAGGTCGAACACCTTGACCACCCGCTCCACGCCGTTCACGCGGCTGGCCAGCTCGGCACCGCGCTCGGCCTCGCGCGGGGTGACGCGGCCCATCAGGTAGATCACGCGGCGCTCGGCCACCACGCGGAAGGCGTTGGACGACAGGTCCTGGGCGTCGACCAGCGTCGCCTTCACCTTGGTTGCCAGCACCGTGTCGGCCGAGCGCGACGACAGCGAGCTGTTGCCGGCCACCACCAGCTCGTTGACGACGCCGCGCACGTTCTCGACCTTGCCGACCGTGTCCTCGACGCGCGCGCGCTCGGTGGCGTTGGGCACCTCGCCGGTGAGAAGCACGACGCGGTTGTAGCTGTTGACGCTGATCTGGCCCAGCGTGGCCAGCTCGCGCACGCGCGCTGCGGCGCGGAACTCGATGCCCTGGTCCTCAAGCTGGGTGCCGGCGGTGCGTCGGTCGGTGGCGACGAGCCCGCCGCCGACGACGGCGCCGCCCAGCAGCAGCGGCGCGCATCCCGACAGCAGCAGGGCCACGGCAGCGGCCAGCACGGGCCGCCAGAGCAGGGACGAGGTCACGATTCGGGGTCTCCCATCAGCTGGAAATCGACGGCGTCACACAGGCAGTGCAGCACCAGCAGCTGCAGCTCGGTGACGCGGGCGCCGCGTTCGTGCGGCAATGCGACGAGGACATCGGTTTCGGCCAGAAGTTCCGAGAACGCCTGCGCGCTCTTGCCGGCCAGCACAACGATGGTCATGTCCTTGGCCTGGGCGGCGGTGATGACGGCGATGCTGTCGCGCTCCGCGTCGTCGATGAACAGCAGCACGTCGCCGGGCAGGCCGAGCGCGCGCACCTCCTGCGCCGCCTGCGGCGGGTGCGTGGCCAGCGCCAGCGCCGCCAGCGGCGGCCGGCTGCGCTCGAAGCGGCCGGTGAACAGGCGCGCCAGGTGAGGCGCCAGCACGGCGCCGGCACCGCTGCCGGCCACCAGCACCTTGCCGCCCGCGGTGAGGGCCGCCAGCAGCGCGCCAGCGGCCTCGGCCACGGGGCGGGCCAGCGCCTCGGCCGAGCGCACCTGCAGGTCCGCGCCGTCGAAGATGTGCTGCTGGATGCGCTGTTCGAGCATGCGGCGGATCATAGGCCGGCGAGGGGGGCAGGGCACTCGCGGCTCGCCTTGCGCAATCGAAGGCAGCGCGGATCAACCAACATGTCGCCTACAGACCTGGTGAGTTGAGTGCCAGCTTGCAGACCAGCCTTCTTTCTCGGCGAAAGCGTACGCGCCCGATTGAGGCGGCGTCGAGTCGCCCCCCTCCCCTGAGACTCAGATCACCGACGCCCGATCGGATGCCGATCATCCTGGACACAAGCCACCCCGGGAGGACGCACCGTGTTCAAGACGAACGTCGGCGGGATCGAACGCGTCCTGCGCGTCGTTGCTGGCCTGCACTGCACGGCCTGTCGCTTGCAGGCGTGGTCAGCGCCTAGGCTGGGTTGGCATCGCGCCCTTTCCCCACCGACGCGCCGCGCATGCGACCGTTCCAAGTGCTGTCCGGGCTCGGCACCTGCCGGTCGACGAACAGCGACCGGTCCTTGCGGCGGGCGTTCGGCCCGCGGCCGGGAGGTTCAGGCGTGGGGTGAGACGGGCGAAACAAGCCCCCACGTCAGCTCCAGGGCGAGGGCCGAGCCGCCAACAGGCGGCCCAGAAGCACGGGCAGATCAGACCTGGGTACGGCGACGGCGCAATGCGGCGCTCATGCCGAGCAGGCCGACACCGAGCAGGGCGACAGTGCCCGGTTCGGGCACCGAGTGCCCCGCCATCTTGTAGCTCATGTCGTCGAGGAAGTAGTTGTCGGCGCCGCTGCCTACCGACGTCAGTCGGATCGTCGTGAACGCGGTACTGGCGAGAAACCCGATGAATCCGTCGTTTGGATTGGCGCCGGCGCCCACGGAGCCGACGACCTCCCCCGTGCCCGACAGGAACTCAACATACACCTGAATCCCGACACCGTTGCCGCCAATCGAGGTGTTGATGAAACCGCCCCAGGCAATCAACGGGTCATCGAAGACGAAGACGTCGGGGAGGCTGGCGGTGGGCCGGCCCTGCCAGTCTCCGACCCGGGAGCCTGCACCGCCCGTCGAGAACTTGTCGACCCGGAATGGGCCATAGTCATAGGTCATGCGGTCGCCGTTGTTGACCGGCGCGACCTGGGCCGAGAAGGTCTCGAACGTCGATCCAGGCACTGCCGACACGAAGTCGGACGCCGAGGTATAGGTGACGATCGAACTCTGTGCGGCCCCGGCCCAGAGGGCAAGCATGGCGACCAGCATCGCCGGTCGCAAGTGGCTGGTGCGTTCGTTCGGTCTTTCCATGGGGACTCTCCACTGTAGATTAGGGTTTCCAAGCTCTGTGGACCCGCCGGATCAGCCCGCATCGAAGTACGGCAACCGGGTCCGGGTCGGACACGCGCAGCAGACACACGACGTGCCGCGTCCCAGAACCTGAGCAAAGCGCGTGCCTGCGCTTACTTTTGGTTTCGCGACATTCATTTAGCAGCAATCGCTTGCAGTCGACCGGGCAGACTGCAAGATTTCCCGACACATCGAGCCCTCGCACTTGCCGTCGGCCGGCTCTCGCCAAACCGCCGCCAGGGGTGCAGGCACCCCAAGGTGCGAGGCGCGTGGTGCCGGCGCAAAGCGCTCGCAAGTGAGCACCCATCGAGTGCCTGGGAAGGATCGGGGCGGTCGGGTGGCTGGAGTCGGGGCACGAAGGGGCCAGCTCCGTCGGGCGCACCCGGCTCGCGTTCAGCGCCGACCCGACATCAAGCTCGACCCGCCAGGGAGCGGTTGGCACGAGCACAGCACCTCGTTCCCGCTCGGGCCGGGCAGCCAGCGGGGAGGTTCACCGCACGCAGAGGCGGTTCACAGGGAGGACTCCCCCACTGGGGTGCGCGGCACGACGGCCTCGGGGAACGCCCCCTGCCCCGCGCCGCCGATGCAGCGCGCCTGCCCGGCCCCGCGTCAGCGGGTGGCCACCTCAGTGCCCGCAGGGAGCTTGAACACCGACACCACGCGGTCGAGCACCTGCACCTGCTCGCGAAGGCTGGACGCGGCCCTGCCAGACTGCGCCGCGAGGCCGGCGTTGTTCTGCGTCATCCGATCGAGTTCGGTCACCGCCTCGTTGACGATACCCACGCCCGAGCGCTGCTCGGCCGTGCTGGATGCAATCTCCCGCATCAGCTCGGACAGGTGCTCGATGCGTTGCACGACGCCTTCCATCGTGGCGCCCGCGTCGTTGACCAGACGCGACCCCGCGGCGACGTGGTCCGTGCTCTCGTTGACGATGCCGCGGATGTCGTTGGCGGCGGCCCGGGCCCGGAGTGCGAGGGTGCGCACCTCGGCCGCCACCACTGCGAAGCCGCGGCCCTGGTCGCCGGCCCGGGCCGCCTCGACGGCCGCGTTCAGCGCCAACAGATTGGTCTGGAACGCGATGCCGTCGATCAGGCCCGTGATCTCGGCGATACGACGGCTCCCGGCCTCGAGGTTGGCCATGCTGCGCACGGCCTCCAGCATCACGCGCCGCCCCTGGGTGGCCGTCGCGCTGGTTCCCTGGGCCAGCTCGCTGGCACGGCCGGCGTTGTGCGCGTTGCCGGTCACCGTGGCATTGATCTGCTCCATCGATGCTGCGGTCTCCTGCAGGTTGCGTGCGGCCTGCCCGGTGCGCTGCGACAGCGCGCTGCTGCCCTCGACGATGTGCACCGATGCCTCCTGGATGTGCCCCGTGGTCTGGCGCACCCTGGCCAGCGCGTCCACCCAGGCGCAACGCATCTGCTCGAGCGAGCGCTGCAGGTCGCCCATCTCGTCTCTTTGCGTGCCAGGGATCGAGACCGTCAGGTCGCCGTCGGCCAGGCCGCGAGCCGCGGCGCTGGCCTGCACCAGTGGCATCACCACACGGCGGCGCACCAGCGCCAGCACGGCGACGAGCAGGGCCAACGCCAGCAGGCACGCGGCCGACACGGTGTAGACCGCCCGGCGCGAGCCCTCCATGAGGTTGCGCGTGGCCTCCTCGGTGGCCGCCGTCACGGCGGCCTGCAGCTCATCGAAGCCGGTATCGAGCTTGCGTGCCAGCGGGTCGGCCTGCTGCTGGAACGTGGCAGTGGCCGAATTGCGGTTCTCGTCGGTCATGTTGGCCTGCACCTCCTCCATGACCTGGGCGAACTGCTCCAGCTCGGCCTTCAGCGCCAGCGCCGCAGGCTCCTGACCGGCCAGGGCCCCGATCCGGCGCAGACAGGCCGCCTTCGCGTCGCCGTACTGGTTGCGCTGCGCCGCGCGCCGCGTGAGCGTCCACGACAACGCGCGCACCTTCATGCCGTCGCAGGCCTGGCGGGCGCCGACCAGCGCCGACAGCCTCGTCTGGCCTTCCGCCTGCAGCGCAGACAGGCTCCCGATGCGCCGCTCCTGCGCCACCAGCAGCCCGAGGGCCGCCACCGTGACCACGGCACTGAATGCCATCGCGGCGGCACCGATGTGTGCGATCTTCATGTCCTGCGAGCCCCGTTCAGTCCCGGTCAGCCAGCGCCGCGGCTCACTTGATCCAGACTTCCGCGATGAGGGCGCCGCCGAACCCGCCCTCTTTCTGCTGGATGCCATTGCGCGCGTGGCATGCGACGCAGGCTGTGCCCAGCTTCATCGGTACGTACAGCATCATGCGGTCGTCTCCCCGCCTGGTCATCGGGTTCAGGCCGCCGGTCTTCATCAGCCCGCTGACCTCGCCCACGAAGGGCGAACCCTTCATCACCTTGTCCACCGACCAGTCGGCGTTAATCAGCTCCTGGTCGCGCGTCGTGGCATAGGCCTGCGCCTTGCCCTTCATCTGGGCGTTGAACCGCTTGAGCAGCTCGGCGCGGAAGAACGCGGGCACGAAGGCATCATTGCCGCCCTTGGCCATCGTCGGCCCGAACCGGGTGAGCGTGTCGCGCAGGCTGGACGCGAAGGCCTTGCGGGCCTCGGCCTCCAGACCGTCGCCCTTCTCGTCGAAGGGCTTGCCCGCGGCCTTCGCGTAGCGCTCATGGAAGGCCTTGACCAGCTGGTCGGGGGTCGCCTTGTCGGCTGCCTTGCCGGCGTTGATGTCAGCCTGCAGGCCGCCAATGACGGCGGTGGCCTCGGTCACCAGGCGGGCCACCTCGTGAGCTACAGCCACGGCCTTCGGATCGTCGGCCTGCGCCTGCGCCGGGCCTGCAATGCCAAGGGTCAAGGTCAGGACGACACAGATCATCCACGTGGGGGCCGCAGCCCGGAACAACGACAACATGAAGGCCTGCTCGCGCCGGTTGCGTGGACGAAACTGCACCGCGGATGCACCGGCGACATTCACCCACGTACTCCAGGGTTTTCGTCACCGGCATGCGCCAACTGAGGGCGTTCGCACGCCGCCGGTCGTGACAACTTGCGCAGGAAGTGGGTCGCACTGGACCAGGGAACGGCGTGGCTCACCCGCCGTGGGCGGCCACACCATGCCACTTCCGCCAAGCACTCCCGGCGTGTAGCGCTATCCGCGCTGCGGGCAGCCCAGGCTCAGGGCGCGAGCGGCAGCCGCAGCTCCGCCGCGCCCAGCCGCACGGTACCGGACAGCGGCGGCTTCAGCGCCACGTAGCCCGGCAGCGAGGCCCCAGCCACGACCAGGCCCGGCGCACTGCCGGCGTCGAACTCGTAGGCCAGGCCCGAGAAGTCGACCGTCACGGTGCCCGCGCCGGCCAGCGCCACGACCGTCTCGCGCAGCAGGCGCACCTCGCCGTCAGACCGCCGCTCGACGAGCTTGACGACGATGTCCCCGGCACCGGCCTCGAGCACCTGCAGGCTGGCACGCGCCGAGCCGGTCATCAGTGCCTTGCTGGCGATTGCAGCACCGGTGAGCTCGGCGACGTCGGCGCGTCCGAGAAGCGGCCGCTGGTCCTCCATGCCAGAGCTCACCGTGAGGTGGTTGCCCCCCAGTGTGGGCGCCGGGCTCGCGGGATCGATGGTCAGCACACCCGCAGGCGCAGCCAGCGCGCGAGTCTGCAACGTGGTGGCTGCGGGCGGCCATGTCGGGGAGCCCAGCAGCCCCGCCGCCGGATTGCCGGCCACGGTGTATTGCACGTTGGGCCAAGAAGGCACGCCGTTGTCGACGCCCTTCAGCCAGTGGTCGAACCATGCGAACATCGGCTGCGACGGCCACAGCTCGGTGCCGTCGACGTCGTAGTGCGTGCCGTCCAGCACGATCAGCTTCTGGTTGCCGCGCGCGGCCTGCATGCGCCCGAAAGCCTTGAAGGCGCTGGCTTGGAAGAAGTCATGCCACAGCGACACGTGCAGCGTTGGCGCCGTGATGCGGTCGGTGACATCCTGCGCGGCGCGTGCGGACGCGCTGCTTCCCGTGGCGAGCAGGTCGCGCCAGCGCGGCTGGAGCTCGCTGGCGATCGGGAAGTCGGGCGTGATCGCGCGGGTCCACCAGCTCGACTCGGCGGGGTTTCCTGCCTCGACGGCACCGAACATGTCTCCCAGCGCGGCGCCGGCCTGCTGCTTGAGCTGGCCGATGCGCTCGGCCGTCAGGCCCAGACGGGCCTCGTGGTCCTTGCCGTTCTCGAGAGACTGGTTGAGCACGAAGGGCAGCAACGCCTCCCACTTCACCCGGCCTTCGGGAAAGATCACGCCGCCGATGAAGTCGGGCGAGGTCGCCTGCGCATAGACCGCGCGCACCGACGCGCGGCCCGACGCCGCGGCCTGCAGAGAGGCCACCCCGCTGGCCGAGTCGCCGAAGACGCCGATGCGACCGTTGGACCAGGGTTGCTTCTCGACCCATCGGATCAGCGCCTCGCCGTCAGCCACTTCGTCGAGGAAGAGGCTGAAGACCCCGTCCGACGCGTAGCGGCCGCGGACGAACTGCACCACCAGCGCATAGCCGCGGTCGGTGGCTTCGGTCCAGCCGACGTCCTCGGGTTTGGCCTCGATGCCGGCGTTCGGATGGTCTTCGGGAAAACCGCTCACCGGGGTGATCGGCAGCTCGTAGGGGGTGCGCATGACCAGCACGGGGAAGGGCCCATTGCCCTGCGCGGGCAGGTAGGCGTAGGTGGCCAGGGCCACGCCGTCGGCGCCCTTGACCTTGAGCTCGACGACCCGATGGCCGGCCGCGGCGCGGCGGAACTGATCGATCCCGACCACCTCGGGGTCGGGCACGGGGTCGCTGCCGCCGCAGGCAGACAACAGCAATCCAAGACACAGGGACAGCCAGACCAGGAACCTCATCGCCACGCTCCTTGCATGATGGCACCGCTGCGTCGGACGACATGTCCGGTGTGCGGATGGCACGCACGGTAGGAGCGCGGCACTTACCGCCGACTTTCCATGTTTCTTGCCGGCGAATGGCACGCGAATGGCACGACGGCTCCATCGGGTCTTCGTTGGCCGGCGACAGCAGCAGCTGGCCGGCGTCGGGCTTGAAGGAGAACTGCTCGTCGACGTCGATCACCAGCAGCCAACCGCCGAAGTCCGGGCCCCGGGACGCCGGCAGCGTGAGCGGCGCGCGGTGCGCAGGTAGCCCTGGTGGATAGCCACCACGTCGAGGTCGCGGCCCGAGTCGTCGACGGCCGCTCCCGCCAGCCAGTCGGGCCGCACGATCGGGCAGCGCGCCGGGGCCATGCAGCATCGCTTGAAGCGCGTCCAGTCGGGGCGCGGCGCACAGGAACCGCACGCCGTGCGGCGTCAGCAGCGGCCCCTCGGCGAAGCCGTCGGGCGGCGACTCGAGGAACGCGCGGCTGGTGCCTACCTGGGAAGCGAGCGCAGCGGCGGCAAGCCCGGCCGTGGCTCGGAGAACAAGTTCCCGTTCGTGGTCGCGGTGCAG
>JBILSW010000062.1:0-9812 GCA_044371895.1 Rubrivivax sp. | reverse complement strand
CGCGCCACGGCCGAGATCTGCATCGTCATCAGTGCGCCGGCCAGGGCGCCCAGTGCCAGTAGGCCGGCGATCTTGAGTTTGGAGCCCATGCGGGATGGCCTTTCGGGGGACGGCACGCGACGGTGAACGGTCAGTATAGGTCTGCAGGGCGTGCCGGTGAGCCTTCGAGTCGCCAAGGCGGCCCCGGGTTCCGGGGTCATTTCCGCAACCGGCGCGTGTGCGTGGCGGGCGTCAGTCGCAGCCGCGGGTCTCGGCCGACTCGCGTGGGAAGGTGACGACGTGATCGACCTCGGCGCGGATGCCGATCCACTCGCCGACATGGTGGTCGTGGTGGCTGGGCACGTGGGCCATGACGCGCTCGCCGCTGTCCAGGCGCAGAGTCAGCAGGAACTCGCTGCCGCGGAAGGCCTTGCGCTCGATCAGCGCCCGCACCGGCGAGGCGTCGTCGTGCACGATGTCGTCGGCGCGCAGCAGCACGTCGCACTCCCCGGCGGGGCTGAAGGCCTCGGGCAGGGGGCAGCCGGCGACGTCGTCGAGCTCGCCCACCGGAGTGTGCACGCAGGGGCCATGGGCGCAGGTGACGATCTGCGCCGGCGCGAACACGCCGTGGCCGATGAAGCGCGCCACGAAGCGGCTGGCCGGGCGGTGGTAGAGGGTGTAGGCGTCGTCCCACTGCTCCAGGCGGCCGCGGTTCATCACGCCGATCACGTCGCCCACGGCGAAGGCCTCGAGCTGGTCGTGCGTGACCAGCAGCGCCGTCGTCTCGCTGTCCTTGAGGATCTGGCGCACTTCCTGCGCCAGGCGTTCTCGCAGGTCGACGTCGAGGCTGGAAAAGGGCTCGTCCAGCAGCAGCAGACGCGGCCCCGGGGCCAGCGCCCGCGCCAGCGCCACGCGCTGCTGCTGGCCTCCTGAGAGCTGGTGCGGCGCGCGCCGGGCCGCGTGCGCCAGCCCCACCAGCTCGAGCATGCGCCGCACGCGCGCCTCGCGCTCGGCGCGCGGCAGCGCGGCAATGCCGAAGGCCACGTTGTCGGCCACGCTCAGGTGCGGGAACAGCGCGTAGTCCTGGAACACCATGCCGATGCGGCGCCGCTCGGCGGGCACGTGAAGGCCGGCGGCGGCGTCGGACAGCGGCTCGCCGCCAATGGCGATGCGGCCGCGCTCCAGCCGCTCCAGCCCGGCCACCGCGCGCAGCAGCGAGGTCTTGCCGCAGCCCGAGGGGCCGAGCAGGACGCCGATCTGCCCGGCCTGCAGGCCCAGCGTCACGCCGTCGACGGCGGCACGCGCGGCCCCGCGGGCGTAGCGGAAGGAGACGTCGTCGAGGGCCAGGAACATGGCGCCGATGATAATCGCCGGCCGCGAATGCGGATTGTTCGCATTCCGACGTCTGTCATGACTCTGCTCCGCTTCACCCTGCTGCTGCTGTGCGTGCTGCTGGCGGTGCCCGTGCTCGGGGTCTTGGGCGCCTGGCTGGCGCTGGACGAGGCGGCCCTGGGCGTGCTGCGCCACCAGTGGCAGACCGTGCTGCCAGGCTACGCCGGGCAGTCGCTGGTGCTGGCGCTGGGCGTGGGGGTGGGCGTGATGGTGCTGGGCAGCGCCACCGCCGCGGCGGTGACGCTGTTCGAGTTCCCGGGACGGCGCGTGTTCGAGTGGGCGCTGCTGCTGCCGCTGGCGATGCCGGCCTACGTGCTCGCCTACGCATGGACCGACGCGCTGCAGTTCAGCAGCCCGCTGCACGGCGCCCTGCGCGAGTTGGTGGGCACGCCCCGGGCGCTGTGGCCCGACGTGCGCAGCCTGCCCTTCGCGGTGGCGCTGTTCGTGCTTTGCCTGTACCCCTACGTGTACCTGCTCACGCGCGCCGCGCTGGGCGAGCGCGCCGTGCGCATGATGGAGGCGGCCCGCCTGCTGGGCGCACCGATGCGCCGCCGCGTGCTCGAGGTGGCCCTGCCGATGGCGCGCCCGGCCATCGCCGCCGGCACGGCGCTGGCGCTGATGGAGACGCTGGCCGACTACGGGGTGGGCTCCTACTTTGGCCTCACCACCTTCTCCACCGGCATCTACAAGGCCTGGCTGGTGATGAACGACCGCGTGGCGGCGGCCCAGCTCGCGTCCATCCTTCTGGTGGTGGTGGCGGCGCTGCTGCTGGCCGAGCGCGCGGCGCAGCAGCGGCTGCGCTTCGCCGGCAGCAAGACGGCGGCCCAGGGCACCGAGGCGCGACCGCACCGCCTGCACGGAGTCGCCGCGGTGGCGGCCATCGCGCTGTGCGCGCTGCCGGTGCTGCTGGGCTTCGTGCTGCCCGTGCTGTGGCTGGGCCACGGCGTGTGGAACGAGTGGGCCCATGGCGAGTTCGGCTTGCCCTGGGAGCGCTTCTGGCGCTGGAGCCTGGCCAGCTTCCAGCTCGCGGCCCTGGCCGCCGTCGCGACCACCGGCCTGTCGCTGGCGCTGGCCTTCGTGCTGCGGGGCGGCGCCCGCGGCCTGCTTGGCCGGCTGCTGTCGGCGGCGGCGCGCGTGCTGTCGCTGGGCTACGCGGTGCCGGGGGCCGTCATCGCGGTGGGCATCCTGCTGCCGGTGGGCTGGCTGCAGCAGTGGTGGCCCGGGGCCGGCGTCACGGCCGTCGTCACGGGCACGGCGCTGGGGCTGGTGTACGCCTACCTGGTGCGCTTCACCGCCGTGGCGCTGCAGTCGGTGGAAGCCGGCTACGCGCGCGTTCCGCTGTCGGTGGACGAGACGGCGCGCATGCTGGGCAGCCCGCCCGGCCGCACCTTCCTGGCCCTTCACCTGCCGCTGCTCAGGCGTTCGGCCGGCGCGGCGGCGCTGCTGGTCTTCGTCGACGTAATGAAGGAGCTGCCGGCCACGCTGGTGCTGCGCCCCTTCGGCAGCGACACGCTGGCCGTGGTGGCATACAACCTGGCACGCGACGAGCGTCTGGCCGAGGCCGCGCTGCCCTCGCTGGCCATCGTGGCGGTGGGGCTGCTGCCGGTCGTCCTGTTGAGCCGCGCGCTGCGCGCCGACCCCTGAATCCGGCCCGGCCGGGAAGGAACCACCCGATGCGACACCCCTTCGTGCAGTTCCTTGTGCGGGTCATGTCATTGTGGGCGCTGCTGCTGGCCACCGCGCCGGTCTCGGCGCAGACGCTGCGCTGGGCCAGCCAGGGTGACTCGCTGACCATGGACCCGCACTCGCAGAACGAGGGCCTGACGAACGCGCTCAACGGCCAGGTCTACGAGCGGCTGGTGCGCCGCGACCGCCAGCTCGCCATCGGGCCGGGCCTGGCCGTGCGCTGGCAGCAGACGGGGCCGCTGACCTGGCGCTTCACACTCCGCCCCGGGGTGCGCTTCCACGACGGTACGCCGATGACCGCCGACGACGTCGCGTTCTCGGTGCAGCGCGCGCAGTCGCCGCAGGCCAACATCGCCGTCTACGCCAACGCGCTGGGCACCGCGGTGGCCATCGACGCGCAGACGGTGGAATTCCGCCTGCCCAAGGTGAACCCCGTTTTCCTGCAGCACGTGGAAGCGGTGTTCGTGATGAGCCGCGCCTGGGCCGAGAAGCACCGCGTGACGCGGCCGCTGGACTTCAAGGCGCGCGAGGAAAGCCCCGCCTCGTTCAACGCCAACGGCACGGGCCCCTACATGCTGGTGCAGCGCCAGCCGGGCATCCGCACGGTGCTGCGGCGCAACCCGGGCTGGTGGGGCTGGGCCGACCGCGCCGCCAACCCGGGCAATGTGCAGGAGGTGGTGTTCACGCCGATCGCCAACGACGCCACGCGGCTGGCCGCGCTGATCTCCGGCGAGATCGACCTCGTGCTCGACCCCGCACCGCGCGACCTCCAGCGCCTGCGCGCCACGCCCGGCGTCAAGGTGATCGACGGGCCCGAGAACCGCGTGATCTTCGTCGGCATGGACCAGCACCGCGACGAGCTGCTGCACGGCAGCGTGAAGGACCGCAACCCCTTCAAGGACCGCCGCGTGCGCCAGGCGATGGCGCACGCGGTGGACATCGAGGCCCTGCGCACGCGGCTGATGAGCGGCATGGCCGTGCCCACCGGCGCGCTGTGGCCCAGCCCGCAGGCGGCCTACGGCGACGCCGCGCTCGAGCAGCGCCTGCCCTTCGACCTGGCCCGCGCCCGCGCGCTGATGGCCGAGGCCGGCAGGGCCGAGGGCTTCGAGGTGACGATGGACTGCCCGAACAACCGCTACGTCAACGACGAGGAGATCTGCCAGGCGCTGGCGGCGATGTGGTCGCAGATCCGGCTGCGCGTGCGCGTCAACGCCATGCCGCGGGCGCTGTGGTTCCCGAAGATGGAGAAGTTCGACACCAGCCTGTACCTGCTGGGCTGGGGCGGCGCCGTCACCGACGCCGAGACCACGATCACGCCGGTGATGCGCTTCCCGGCGCCGGGCGGCACGGGCCTGTACAACTGGGGCCGCGTGAGGAACGAGCGCTTCGAGCAGCTGGCGCAGGCCCAGGGCCTGGAGCCCGACCCGGCCCGGCGCGAGGAACTCGTGAAAGCCGCTCTGCGCGAGTACAAGGACCAGGTGCACCTGATCCCGCTGCACCGGCAGATGATTCCCTGGGCCGTGCGCGCGCCGGTGGACGCCGTGCACCGCGCCGACAACTGGCTCGAGACGGCCTGGGTGACTATGCGGTAGCTCGCCGGCGCACCGCGTCCAGGTAGGCGTGGCCGTCGGGCGGCAGCCCGCTGCGCTGGCTGGCCCAGACCATTTCGCCCAGGCAGTCCATCACCTCGTGCTGCGCCGCGTGCAGGCTGCCGCGGCGCGCTGCCAGCAGCTCCACGGCCTGGCGGATGCCGGTGGGCTGGTCGATGGCCAGCTGCTCGTCGATGCTCAGGTGCATGCTCAGGTGCAGGAAGGGGTTGGTGCGGCCCTCCTCGACGGTGTAGACGGCCTCCAGCGCGGCGGCCTTGTCGGCCAGTTCGGCGTGGTACTCGGGGTGCTGCTCGATCCAGCGTGCGGCCAGCGCCTGCATGGGCTCCAGCGGCAGGCCGGCGCACCACCGCGCATAGGCGCCGCAGAAGAATCGCCGCACGTCGGTCTGGGAGGGCTGGAACATTCCAGAATTCTCGCCTTGCCCGCACCATGGCGCCCGGCGCCCCCACGCATGACATCGACCCGGAACGTCACCACCGCGCAGCTGTTCACCGACGCGCGTACCGCCATCGGCTACACGCCCGAGCCCGTGCCCGACGCGCTGCTCCGCGAGCTGTACGAGCTGCTGAAGTGGGCCCCGACCTCGGCCAACTGCAGCCCGGCGCGCTTCGTCTTCGTGCGCACGCCCGAGAGCAAGGCGCGCCTGGAGGCCTGCATGAACGAGGGCAGCAACCGCCGCAAGGTGCGCGAGGCGCCGGTCACCGCCGTCATCGGCATGGACCTGGCGTTCCCCGAGACGCTGCCCAGGCTGTTCCCGCACGCCGACGCCCGCTCGTGGTTCGAGGGCCGGCCGGCGCTCATCGAGGCCACGGCCTTCCGCAACGGCAGCCTGCAGGGCGCGTACCTGATGATGGCCGCGCGCGCCCTGGGGCTGGGCTGCGGGCCGATGAGCGGCTTCGATGCCGCCGCGATGGACGCCGCCTTCTGGGCCGGCACGGCGGTGCGCACGAACTTCGTCTGCACGCTGGGCCACGGCGACGCCACGCGGCTGTTCCCGCGCGGGCCGCGGCTGGGCTTCGACGAGGCCTGCCGGCTGGCCTGAGCGGCTTCGGTACGGCGGCGGCCCGGGGTCTCGTTACCATAGCCGCCGAATGCAGCCGAGGAGGGCGCCATGCCGGTGATCGTGGTCGCCAACCCCAAGGGCGGGGTGGGCAAGAGCACGCTGGCCATCAACGTGGCGGGCTGCCTGGCGCGCGCCGGGCACCGCGTGATGTTGGGCGACGTCGACCGCCAGCAGTCATCGCGGCAGTGGCTGGCGCTGCGGCCGGCCGCGGCCCGCCCCATCGCCGGCTGGGACGTGGCACCCGACGACATCGTGCGCCCGCCCAAGGGCACCTCCCACGTGGTGCTCGACACGCCCGCGGGCCTGCACGGCAAGCGCCTGGACGCGGTCATGAAGATCGCCGACCAGCTGCTGATCCCGCTGCAGCCCAGCCTGTTCGACATCCGGGCCACGCACCCCTTCGTGCAGGAACTGCGCGCCCATCGGCGCGGCGCCGAGGTGAAGATCGGCCTGGTGGGCATGCGCGTGCGCGAGCACACCCGGGCCGTGGAGCAGCTGCAGAGCTACGTCGGCACCCTGCCCGTGCCGGTGGTGGGCTGGCTGCGCGACACGCAGAACTACGTGCAGCTGGCGGCGCACGGCCTGACGCTGTTCGACGTGGCGCCCAGCCGCGTGGAGCGCGATCTCGATCAGTGGCAGCCGCTGAGCGCCTGGGTGGGGGCCTGAGCCATGCCCACCACCTACGCCACGCTGGCCGGGCTGGCCGAGCTCGTGGGGCAGCCGCTGGGCTCGAGCGACTGGGTCACCGTCGAGCAGTCGCGCATCGACGCCTTCGCCGCCGCCACGGGCGACCTGCAGTGGATCCACGTCGATCCCGAGCGCGCCCGGGCCGGGCCCTTCGGCACGACCATCGCCCACGGCTTCCTCACGCTGAGCCTGCTGCCGATGCTGTTCGACAGCGGCTTTGCCATCGCGGACGTGACGATGGGCGTCAACTACGGCCTGAACCGGGTGCGCTTCGTGACACCGGTGCCGGCTGGCGGCCGGTTGCGCGCACACTTCAAGCTGCTTGCGTTCGAGGCTCTGCCGGTGCCGGCGGGCTTCGGCGCGCAGATGACGGTGGAGGCCACCATCGAGCTCGAAGGCGCGCCTCGACCGGCCTGCGTGGCCGAGACCGTGTCGCGCCGCTACAGCTAGCCGTTCCCCTGAAGGTGGGCACCGGTGCCGGCGCGGCCGCCGCCCACAATGCCGCTTTCGCGCCGTTTCTGGAGAACCCATGAAGGTGTTGCTGGTCGACGATCATCCGCTGGTGCTGTCGGCGCTGCAGGCGGTCATCCAGGGCATCGGCAACGACACCCAGGTGGTGGGCGTTGACACCGCGGCCGCCGCGCGGGCGGCGCTGCGCGATGCCTCGGACTTCGACCTCGTGCTGCTCGACCTGGCCCTGGGCGACGCCGACGGCTTCGATCTGCTCGAGGAGTTCCGCGCCACCTACCCGGCAGTGCCGGTGGTTGTGGTGTCGGCCTCGGACCGCGCCAGCGACGTCATCCGCGCCATCGACGGCGGTGCCATGGGTTTCGTGCCCAAGAAGAGCTCGCACGCCGAGCTGCACCACGCGCTGGGCCTGGTGATGACGGGCTCGATGTACGTGCCGCCGCACATGCTGGGCCTGGCCTTTGGCCAGGGCATGGGCCGCGCCGCGGGCCAGCCCGCCGCCGGCCCTCTGGGCGCGGCCGCGCGCCCCGAGCCGCACCAGAAGGTGCCGACGATGAAGGACATCGGCCTGACGCCGCGGCAGTCCGAGGTGCTTTCGCTGCTGCTGCAGGGCCTTCCCAACAAGCTGATCGCGCGCCAGCTCAACCTGAGCGTCGAGACGTGCTGGCCGTGAGCCAGATGACCCAAGGCCAGGGCGCGGGCTTCAGCTGGCTGCCGCCGGGCGGCGATGGCAGCGCCACCCGCTGAGGCCCCGTGGCCGAGGCGCTGACGTCCCCTGCGCCTGCGCAGGCTCCCCTGGTGGTACCAGGCGCCGGCAGCGACGCCGGGGCCGACCACATCCGCGCGCTGTACGTGCAGACGCCGGCCACGCTCACCGGCAACGGCGTCGGGCTGCTGCTGATGACCGCGATCTTCGGCCCGCTGGCGCCTGGCTCCACGGTGCTGGCCTGGCTGGGCGTGGGGGCGACGCTTTGGCTGCTTCGCCTGGCGCACTGGCTGCGCTTCCGCCGCCAGCCCCGGGCGCCGGCTGCGCTGCTGCACGCGTGGCGCCGCAGCTGGAGGGCGCTGGTGCTGTCGCAGGGCGCGCTGTGGGGTGCGGCCGTGTGGCTGTTCTGGGGGCTGGGCACGCCGTACCACCGTGTCGCGCTCATCCTGATCGTGTACTCGTACTGCCTCGGTTCGGTGCAGCTGCTGGCCACGCAGCGCAAGGTGTTCCTGGTCTTCATCAGCCTGGTGCTCACGCCCACGATCGTGCGCATCGCCTCCGACACGACGCAGGAGTGGCACCTGCAGCTGGCCTTCATCCTCACGCTGCTGTTCTTCCTGACGGTGCTGATGGCGCGCACCTACGGCAACGCGCTGGGCCAGGCGATCTCGCTGAAGCGACGCACCGACGAGCTGGCCGCGCGCTTGCGGCAGGAGATGGCGCTGGCCGACGAGGCGCGCCGCGCCGCCGACGATGCCCGCCGCGCCGCCGAGGCGGCCAATCGCGCCAAGACGCAGTTCTTCGCCGCCGCCAGCCACGACCTGCGCCAGCCGCTGCACGCGATGGGCCTGTTCGCTGAGGCGCTGCGCCAGCGCATCCGCGATCCCGAGGTGGCGTCGCTGGTGAACAGCATCAACGAGAGTGTCGACGCGCTGGAGGGGCTGTTTGGTGAGTTGCTCGACATCACGCGCATCGACACGGGCGGCGTCGACGTGCACCCCGAGCCAGTGCACCTGAAGGCGCTGTTCGGCCGCATGCGTCTGCACTTCGAGCCTGCGGCTTTCGAGAAGGGGCTGCTGCTGACCTTCCGGGGCGAGCAGCACGTAGCCCTGGCCGACCCCGTGCTGCTGGAGCGCGTGCTGCGCAACCTTGTGAGCAACGCCATCCGCTACACCGACGACGGCGGCGTGCTCGTGAGCGCGCGCATGCGCCAGGGCGGCGACCGCGGCCGGCGCCTCCTGCTGCAGGTGTGGGACAGCGGCATCGGCATCTCCGAGGCCAGCCTGCCGCGGATCTTCGACGAGTTCTTCCAGGTCCAGGGCGGGCGGCCGCTGCAGGCGCACCAGCGCAAGGGCCTGGGCCTGGGGCTGGCCATCGTCAAGCGGCTGGCGGCGCTGATGGAGGCGCCGATCTCGGTGCGCTCGCGCGTCGGCCGCGGCACGGTGTTCTCTCTGGAGGTGCCGCTGGGTCGAGCGCCGCGCAGCGCCGAGGCCACGGCGGGGCCCGCGGCGAAGACGGCGCTGGGGCTCACGCTGGAAGGGCGGCACGTCGTGGTCGTCGAGGACGAGCAGGCCGTGCGAGAGGGCCTGGTGGTGCTGCTGCAGGCCTGGGGCGCTGAGGTGACCGACTTCGACACCGTGGATGCGGTGGCGCAGTGGCTGGCCGCCACGCCGGGCCCGGCGCCCGACCTGCTGCTGGTCGACTACCGCCTGCCTCAGGGCCGCACGGGTCTGGACGCGCTGGCGGCGCTGCGCGCGCGATGGCCGCACCAGCGGCTGCCGGCGATCCTGATCACCGGCTCCAGCCTCGGCGGCCACGAAGCCGAGGCGGAGCAGCATGACTTTCACCTGCTCGTCAAGCCGGTGCTGCCGGCCAAGCTGAGGGCGATGATCGCGTTCAAGCTGAACGTCAGGGCGTGACGGCCGCTGTCGAACTTGGCCTTGCGCCAGCTTTCGGCCCGGCGCGGGCTGTGGCCGCGCCGGGCCGAGAGTCGTCGTCCCTAAACGACCGGATACGTTCCCGGCACCAGGATGCCGCGGTCCACGTTCGTCAGCTGCGTGTGGCCGCAGAACGCCATGGTGACGTCGAGCTCCTTGTGCAGGATCTGCAGCGCCTTCGTGACGCCCGCCTCGCCCATCGCGCCCAAGCCGTAGACCATCGCGCGCCCGATCATCGTGCCGCGCGCGCCCAGGGCCCAGGCCTTGAGCACGTCCTGGCCGCT
>JBILSW010000509.1:0-2889 GCA_044371895.1 Rubrivivax sp. | reverse complement strand
GCGGTCGAACGGCATGCCGAAGTGCTCGGGCTCGTACACCACCTTCGGCGCCTCGCGGCACATGAACTCAATGGCGTCCTGGTCGCCGAGCCAGTCGGAGCCCTTGACGGTGTCGTAGAAGTGGTAGTGCCAGTTGTCCTCGGCCATGTTGCCGAGGCTGGCGCCGATGCCGCCTTGCGCCGCCACGGTGTGGCTGCGCGTGGGGAATACCTTGGACAGCACCGCCACGTTCAGGCCGGCGCGGGCCAGCTGCAGGGAGGCGCGCATGCCGGAGCCGCCGGCTCCGACGATGACGACGTCGAACTTGCGCTTGGGAAGGTTGGCCAGCGACACGGTCAGAGTCTCCACAGAACTTGAATAGCCCAGCCGATGCAGCCCACCAGCCAGACGATGGTCAGCACCTCCAGCGCCAGCCGGGCCCCCACTGGCTGGACGTAGTCCATCCAGATGTCGCGCACGCCGACCCAGGCGTGCCAGCCCATCGAGACGAAGGCCACCAGCGCGAGCAACCGCATCCACTGCGCCGAAAAGATCGCGGCCCAGCGGTCGTAGCCCATCTCGCCGCCGAACAGCACCTGCGCCAGCAGAACGATGGTGAAGAGCGCCATCAGCACCGCCGTGACGCGCTGGCTTAGCCAGTCGCGCATGCCGTAGTGCGCGCCCACGACGACGCGCCTGCTTCCGTAGTTGACTGCCATGGGATGTGGGGGGTTGGGTGGGATCAGAACAGGCCGAACAGCTTGGCGCCCAGCGCGACCGTCAGCGGCAGGCTCACGGCCAGCGTGACCACCGCGGACTGCCGGCCCTGGGCCTTGGACACGCTGTGCGTGGCGTCCATCCAGAGGTGGCGCAGGCCCGAGACGAAGTGGTGCAGGAAGGCCCAGATCAGCCCCAGCAGCACCAGCTTCAGCAGCCAGGCCGGCACGAAGCCGATGCCGGCCGCGAAGGCGCTGCGGAAGACCTCGAAGCTGACCTCGGAGGTCACGCTCTGGTCGAACAGCCAGACCAGCAGCGGCAGCAGCACGAACATCATCGCGCCGCTGAGGCGGTGCAGGATGGAGACGTAGGCGGCCAGCGGCAGGCGGTACTTCGTGGCATCGATCAGGCGCATCGCGCCGGGCCGGGCCGCGCGGGCCGCGCCCGGCCGCGCTCGTGTCATCTCGGACATGTCGTTTTCTCTGGTGAAGACAGGAGGACCGCGAAAGTCTATTGCACGCCCCCCGGCTTACGCGGGGCTGCAAGCGGGCAAACAGGCGTCGGCGCGTGCATCACATCAGGGCATTGCGATAGTGATGGGCGGTGGTGAGGTACAGGCCGCGGCGCAGTTCGACGGGCTTGTCGCCATAGGTGTAGGACAAACGTTCGACACTGAGCAGCGGCGTGCCCGGCGCCACGCCCAGCAGCGCGGCGTCGTCGGCACCGGCGGCCACGGCGCGCAGCTTCTCTTCGGCGCGCACCATGTGGACGGCGAACTCGGCCTCGAACAGGCGGTACAGCGGGCCGCGCCACGATTCCATGCGCTCCAGCGTCAGGCCCTTGAACGGCGCGCCCGGCAGCCAGAGGTCGTCCAGCACCACCGGGCGCGGCTGGCCGCCGGCGGCGGTCTCGTCGGGCGCCAGCAGCAGCCGCCGCACCTGCACCGCCGTCTCGCCCGCGCGCAGTTCGAGCGCACGCGCCACCTCGGCACTGGCGCGCTGGCGACGGCAGTCCAGCAGCCGGCGCTGCAGCGGCGCGCGCGTGCCGCTGTCGGGCACCAGGCGCAGGAAGCGGTACTGCGTGCTCTGCTCGGCATGGCTGGCCACGAAGGTGCCCTTGCCCTGGCGGCGCACCAGCAGGTTGTCGGCCGCCATCTCGTCGATGGCCTTGCGCACCGTGCCCTGGCTGACGCGGAAGCGCAGCGCCAGGTCGGCCTCGCTGGGGATGGCCTGGCCCGGCTGCCACTCGCCGGCCTGCAGGCTCTGCACGAGCAGCCCCTTGATCTGCTGGTACAGCGGGCTGAAGGACGGGGTCGCGACGGACATCACAGCATGGATTGTGCCCCAGCTGTCTTGCATAAGACATAAGAGTGCAGTCAGGTCGCCGTGCCTAGAATCCGGGGCCTTCCCCTTCCCGTTCCGACCCCTCTCTATCGCCCGAGGAGCCCCCACCATGTCCACCAAGAAGCCCGTGCGCGTGGCCGTCACCGGCGCCGCCGGCCAGATCGGCTATGCCCTGCTGTTCCGCATCGCCAGCGGCGAGATGCTCGGCAAGGACCAGCCGGTGATCCTGCAACTGCTCGAGGTGCCCGTGGAGGGCCCGCAGAAGGCGCTCAAGGGCGTGATGATGGAGCTTGAGGACTGTGCCTTCCCGCTTCTGCACGGCATGGAGGCCCACGGCGACCCGATGACGGCCTTCAAGGACACCGACTACGCCCTGCTCGTAGGCAGCATGCCGCGCAAGGCCGGCATGGAGCGCGCCGAGCTGCTCAGCATCAACGGCCAGATCTTCATCGGTCAGGGCAAGGCGCTGAACGCCGTGGCCAGCCGCGACGTCAAGGTGCTCGTGGTGGGCAACCCTGCCAACACCAACGCCTGGATCGCCATGAAGAGCGCGCCCGACCTGAGGCGCGAGAACTTCACCGCCATGCTGCGCCTGGACCACAACCGCGCGCTCAGCCAGCTGGCCGCCAAGACGGGCAAGCCGGTGGCCAGCATCAGGAAGCTCGGCGTCTGGGGCAACCACAGCCCCACGATGTACGCCGACTACCGCTTCGCCACCATCGACGGCGCCAGCGTGAAGGACATGGTCAACGACCACGCCTGGAACAAGGACGTGTTCCTGCCCACCGTGGGCAAGCGCGGCGCGGCCATCAGCGAGGCGCGCGGCCTGTCATCGGCGGCCTCCGCAGCG
>JBILSW010000228.1:0-5441 GCA_044371895.1 Rubrivivax sp. | reverse complement strand
GCGTGGGCTGTGGCGGATGTTCAATGGGTGGACGAGGTTCGGCCACCATGACCTTGCACTGTATTGCCACCCTGAGCGCGCATTGATGAACCAAATTGACATGCATTTGTGCCTTGATTGCACATAATCAGCGCTCATGGACAAGCTCAAGCAGCTCGAATCCTTTGTCACCGTGGCCACCAAGGGCAGCCTGACGGCCACCGCCCGGGCCGAAGGGGTGGCCCCGGCGGTGATCGGCCGGCGCATCGATGCCCTGGAAGAGCGCCTGGGCGTGAAGCTGCTGGTGCGCACCACGCGGCGCATCACGCTCACGCACGAGGGCAGCGCCTTCCTCGAGGACTGCCAGCGCCTGCTGGCCGACCTGGCCAACGCCGAGGCAAGCGTCACCGCAGGCGGCGTGAAGGCGAGCGGTCACTTGCGCATCACGGCGCCGGCCGGCTTCGGCCGCCGCCACGTGGCACCGCTGGTGCCGGCCTTTCTGGCGCAGCACCCCGAGGTCAGCCTGAGCCTGAACCTCTCGGACCGTGTCGTCGACATCGTCAACGAGGGCTTCGACTGCGCCATCCGCGTCGGCGACCTGCCCGACAGCAGCCTGGTGAGCCTGCGGCTGGCCGACAACCGCCGCCTGTGCGTGGCCGCGCCCGACTACCTGGCGCGCGCCGGCACCCCGGCCTCACCGGCGGACCTGACGAAGCACCAGTGCCTGACGCTCAGCAGCGACGCCAGCCAGACCCGCGGCTGGGCTTTCCTTGTGGACGGCCAGGTCACCCACCTGCGGCCGGGCGGGCGACTGGACTGCAGCGACGGCCAGGTGCTGCACCGCTGGTGCGTGCAGGGCCTGGGCATCGCGTGGCGCAGCACCTGGGAGGTGGAGGGCGACATCGCCGCCGGCCGGCTGGTGTCGCTGCTGGAGGGTTTCGCGGCGCCGCCGAACGGCATCTATGCCGTATTCCCGCAGCGCCGCCACCTGCCGCTGCGCGTGCGGCTGTGGATCGACTTCATCAAGCACAGCTTCGGCGACCCCGGCTACTGGGCCGCCGTCTGAGCGCGCGGGCCGGCAGGCCCGGTCAGGGCTTCTTCGCCGCCGAGTCGGCCACGCACTTCTTGATGTGGCTCGTGCGGGCGGCGCCGGCCAGCTTCTTGTCGTCGGCGCTCTTCTCGCAGGCCGCGTTCGCCACGGGCGCGGCGTCCTTCTCGCACTTGGTGACGAAGCTGGTGCGGGCCGCGCCGGCGAGCTTCTTCTCGTCGGCCATCTTGGCGCAGTCGGCGGCCCAGGCGCCGGTGGACATCAGCAGGCCGGCAAAGGCGGCGATCAGCGTGGACTTCAGCATGGGGTGCTCCTCGTTGAGTGGGATGGGTCGAAGACCCGCCTACAGCCAATTGCAGCAGAGCGCCGCGCGCCGGACCACAGGGACAACGCGGCCTGCGGCTCGCCGGACGACAGGGTCCTTCGCCGCCGCCGCCCTGGCGTCGGGGCCTCAGCGCCGCTGTGCCGCGGCCTCCTGCGCGTCGTGCAGGCGCCGCACCAGCACCTTGATGAAGGCCTTGTCGAAGCGGTGCCGCGTGCCCAGGCTCAGCCGCTCCAGGCTGTCGGGCGTGAACGACAGCGTGGTGGCCGGCTCCGACACCAGGATGTCCACCGAATGCCGGCGCAGCGCCGGGTTGGGCGCAAGATAGGCCATCTCGCCCACCGTGCTGCCGGCGCCGAGGCTGGCGACGTTGCGGCCGTCGCGGTAGATGTCCACGCGGCCCTGCGTCACAACGTGGAAGCTGCCCCCCTCCTGACCCTTGCGGTACAGCGCGTCGCCGTAGCCGTGGCGGTGCCAGGCGGCGCGGTGCACCACCTCCCAGAGCTCGACGTCGCCGAAGTCGGCGAAGAGCTCCAGCCCGCGCAGCAGCGTGAAGCGCTCGGAGTCCAGCACCTCCTGCAGCGCGTGGCGGTCGTCTGACGCGCTGCCGCGGTGCTCGACACCCGCGGCGCTGAGCGCGCGGGCGAATTCGTCCCAGTTGGTGGGGCGCTGCTCGCGGGCCTTGGCCAGGCACTGCTCCACCAGCGCCACCAGCGCCGCTGGCAGGCCCTCGCGCAGCGACGCCAGCGGCGGCGGCTTGGCGTGATAGATCTGGTGCATCAGCGCCTGCTGCTGCTGAGCGTCGAACGGCGGGCGGCCGGCCAGCAGGTGGTAGACCACCGCCGCCAGCGAATAGATGTCGGCGCGGCAGTCGAGCGCGCCGCCTTCGAGCTGCTCCGGCGACATGTAGGCCAGGCTGCCCACGCGGTAGACCTGCGTCTGGTCGGTGGCGGTGTTGAACACGCTGCCGAAGTCGGTGACCTTGACGTCGGTGATGCGCTCGCCGTCGAGCTTGATCAGCAGGTTGGCCGGCTTCACGTCGCGGTGGATCAGGCCCTGGCGGTAGCAGTAGCCCAGCGCCATTGCACACTTGAATCCGATCTCGATGACCTGCTGCACCGGCAGCAGCCGGTCGGCGCGGCAGTAGCGGCGCAGCGTCACGCCGTCGACGTGCTCCATCACCAGGTAGGGCGACTTGGCGTCGGCCACCGCGTCGAGGATCTGCACCACGTTCGGGTGCTGGAGCTGCCCCACCAGGGCCGCCTCGGCGGCGAAGAAGCGCTGCTGGAAGTGCTGCTCGCGGCTGTCGGCCAGCAGGTGGCTGCGGACGCGCTTGATCGCCACCTTGCGGTTGTTGAACGGGTCGTGGCACAGGAAGACCTCGCTCGTGGCCCCCTCGCCGATCTTGGACTGCACGACGTACTTGCCGATGCGCGAAGGCAGCACCAGCGAAGGGGCCGACCGGTTGGCGGATGCGGGAGGCAGGGCCTGGGCGGGCAGGGCGTGACGCGAGGACATGGCCTGCCGATGGTGAAGGCGCGCGCGCCGCACGATGCCCCGAACAGGGTGCACAAGCCCGGCCTGTTCGGCCGGGTGGCCCGCACGGCGGCCCCGGGCGCAGGCACCCGCCCCCGTAGAATCACGCGCCATGATCGAAGCCACGCAGGCGCTGCGCGACGCGCTGCAGACGGTGTTCGCGCAGCTGGTGGCCGGCACCGGCCAGAACCCGCCCGAAGCCATTTTCGAAACCCCCAAGCAGGCCAGCCATGGCGACCTTGCCATCACCGGCGCCATGGGGCTGGCGCGCGCGCTCAAGAGGAACCCGCGGGAGATCGCCACCGACCTGGTGCAGCGCCTGCAGCAGCAGCCGGCCGTGCGGCGCTGGGTGCAGTCGCTGGAGATCGCCGGCCCCGGCTTCGTCAACCTGCGCCTGACGCCCGCCGCTCGGCAGGCCATCGTGGCCGAGGTGCTGGCCGCCGGGGAGCGCTTCGGCACCAGCGAGCGCCACCGCGGCCAGCGCGTGATGGTGGAGTTCGTGTCCGCCAACCCCACGGGGCCCCTGCACGTGGGCCACGGCCGCAACGCCGCGCTGGGCGACTGCATCTGCAACCTGATGCAGAGCCAGGGCTGGGAAGTGCTGCGCGAGTTCTATTACAACGACGCCGGCGTGCAGATCGGCACGCTGGCCACCAGCACGCAGGCCCGACTGAAGGGCCTGAAGCCCGGCGACGACGGCTGGCCCGAGTCGGCCTACAACGGCGAGTACATCGCCGACATCGCCGCCGACTTCGCCGCCCGCCGGACGGTGAGCGCCGACGACCGCGCCTTCACGGCCAGCGGCGACCCGGCCGACCTCGACGGCATCCGCCAGTTCGCCGTGGCCTACCTCCGCCACGAGCAGGACCTCGACCTGCAGGCCTTCGGCGTGCGTTTCGACCATTACTACCTTGAGAGCAGCCTGTACGCCGACGGTCGCGTCGACGACGCCGTGCAGCGCCTGGTGGCCAGCGGCAAGACCTACGAGAAGGACGGCGCGCTCTGGCTGAAGACCACCGACTACGGTGACGACAAGGACCGCGTGATGCGCAAGTCATCGCCCTTGGGCGATGACTCCAAGCCTCGCGACGGCACCCTCTACACCTACTTCGTGCCTGACGTCGCCTACCACCTGGCCAAGTTCGAGCGCGGCTACGCCAAGGTCATCAACGTGCAGGGCACCGACCACCACGGCACGGTGGCGCGCGTGCGCGCGGGCCTTCAGGCGGTCGGCCTCGGCATCCCGGCCGGCTACCCCGACTACGTGCTCTACAAGATGATCACCGTGATGCGCGGTGGCCAGGAGGTGAAGATCTCCAAGCGAGCCGGCAGCTACGTGACGCTGCGCGACCTGATCGACTGGACCAGCCGCGATGCCGTGCGCTTCTTCCTGATCAGCCGCAAGTCCGACACCGAGTTCGTGTTCGACGTCGACCTGGCGCTCAAGGCCAACGACGAGAACCCCGTCTTCTACGTTCAGTACGCGCACGCGCGGATCTGCTCGGTGCTGGCGCAGTACACCGCGGGGCGCGGCATCGCGGCCCGCGACCAGCCGGCGCTCGACCGCGACCTGGCGCTGGCCGACCTGTCGCTGCTGGCCGCGCCCACCGAGGCCGCGCTGATGCTCCGGCTGGCCGAGTACCCGGCGATGCTGGGCCGCGCGGCCGCCGAGTTCGCGCCGCACGACGTGGCTTTCTACCTGCGTGACCTGGCCGCCGCCTTCCACGCCTGGTACGCGGCCGAGCGCTTCCTGGTCGACGACGCGGCGCTGGCGCGCGCCCGCATGGCGCTGCTGGCCGCAACGGCGCAGGTGCTGAGGAACGCGCTCGGCGTGCTGGGCGTATCGGCGCCCGAGTCGATGCACCGCGAGGCTCCCGCCGCCGAAGGATCTCTGGCATGACGACTCAGCGGGGCGGCTTCGCGCTCGGGCTCGTGGTCGGGCTCCTGGTCGGCCTGGTGCTGGCGCTGGGCGTGGCGCTGTACATCACCAAGGCGCCCGTGCCCTTCATCGACAAGGTGCCGCAGCGCACCGCCGAGCAGGACAAGGCCGAGGCCGCCCGCAACCGCGACTGGGACCCTAACGCGGCGCTGGGCGGCCTGGCGTCACAGCGCGCCGCAAGCGCCGCCAAGGCGGGGCCGGCTGCGTCGGCGCCTGGGGTGGCTGCATCGGCGCCGACGGCCGTACTGCCCTCAGCGCGCGACCCCGCCGCCATCCTCGCCGGCCAGGCCCCGGCCACTGCGGCGCGGCCGGCGCAGTCGCCGGCCTCGGCCAGCGCGGCGGCCGTCGAACCCTTCGTCTACTTCGTGCAGGCCGGCGCCTTCACGCGGTCCGAAGAGGCTGAGCAGCAGAAGGCCCGCCTGGCCATGAGCGGCTGGACGGCCCGCGTGACCGAGCGCGAGCAGGCGGGCCGCACCGTCTGGCGCGTGCGCATCGGCCCCTTCGGCACCCGTGCCGAGGCCGACGAACAGCA
The DNA here is from genome assembly GCA_044371895.1 of Rubrivivax sp. Lineage (GTDB taxonomy): Bacteria > Pseudomonadota > Gammaproteobacteria > Burkholderiales > Burkholderiaceae_C > Rubrivivax. Next base: position 85 of record JBILSW010000228.1, on the reverse strand, counting down.
GCAGAAGCTCGCCGACGCCGGCGTAGAGGCGCAGATCGTGCGAGTCGAGAAGCCCTGACCGGCTTCGTCAGACCTAGAGACCCCG
>JBILSW010000318.1:0-4400 GCA_044371895.1 Rubrivivax sp. | reverse complement strand
CACCCGACACGGAACCGCGCGGCCCCCCAGGCACTCCATCTGCACAGCCGGCATCCTCCCGACACCGCAATCCGACGAAAGGAACCCCTCCATGCAACGGCGTGACTTCTCCAAGCGCATCGCGGCCGCCACCGCCGGCCTCGGGCTGGCCTGGCAGGGTGCGGCGCAGGCGCAAGGGGCGCCCCGTGAAGGCACGCACTACGTGCGGCTCGGCTCGCCCGCGCCCGTGACGCTGGCTGCCGGCAAGGCCGTGGAGGTGGTGGAGTTCTTCTGGTACGGCTGCCCGCACTGCTACGCCTTCGAGCCGACGCTGGAGGCCTGGGTCAAGCGTCTGGCGCCCGACGTGGCCTTCCGCCAGGTGCCCGTGGGCTTCATGGCGCCGCACCAGTTCCACGCGCGCCTGTTCTACGCGATGGAGGAGACCGGCACGCTGCCCGCGCTGCACCGCAAGGTCTTCAACGCCTTCCACCAGCAGAACAAGCGGCTCAACAGCGATGCCGAGATCGCCAGCTTCGCCAGGGACAACGGCGCCGACGGCGAGCGCCTGGTGCAGGCCATGAAGGGCTTCAACGTCAGCACCAAGGCCACGCGTGCCAAGCAGTTGGCGGATGCCTACAAGATCGACGGCGTGCCTGCCGTGGGCGTGCACGGCCGCTTCTACACTTCTCCCCCGCTCGCGGGCAGCCACGAGCGCGCCGTGGCGGTGGCCGACTTCCTCATCCAGCTCGCGCGCCAGAAGGCCTGACCGCGGCGAGGGCAGGGCGCGGCGCCCGGCTCCGGCGGCAACCTGTCACGTTGCCGGACACGCAGGAGGCGGGGATCTTGTGGCTATACTGGCACGCAAGTTTCGTGCCTTTGTGATGCTCGCCCGCTCCCTGATCCGTCTCTGCCTGCTGGCCGCCTGGTTGCAGCCGGTCGCCCCGGCCTGGGCCGACAAGACCGACCGCGCGCAGCCCATGGTGGTGGAGGCCGACCGCGACGGCGTGCTCGACCTGCAGCGCCAGGTGCTGGTGTACACCGGGAACGTGGTGATCTCGCAAGGCAGCATGGTGCTGCGCGCCGAGCGGGTAGAGATGCGCACCCTGCCCGACGGCTACCGTGCCGCCAGCGCCACGGGTGTCGCCGGCAAGCCGGCGACCTGGCGCCAGAAGCGCGACGGCTTGGACGAGACCGTGGAGGGCACGGCCGACCGCATCGAGTTCGACGGCCGTGCCGACACGCTGCGGTTCCTGGGCAACGGCGCCGTGCGCCGCCTGCGCAGCGGCACCGTGGCCGACGAGATCACCGGCGAGCGAATCCTCTGGGACAACACGGCCGAGGTCTTCCGCGTCGAAGGCGGCATGGTGAGCCCCACCAACCCTGGGGGTCGCGTGCGTGCCGTGCTGAGCCCGCGCGCCGAGGCGTCGGCCTCCGCGCCGGCCGTGCCGGTGCCGCCGCTGCAGCCCAGCCGCCGCCTCGGCGACCCGCCGCCCACCGCACCGCGATGAGCGAGGCCGCCACCACCACCAGCCGGCTGCAGGCCGAGCGGCTGCGCAAGAGCTACGGCCCGCTTGTGGTGGTGAAGGACGTGCACCTGGCTGTCTCGGCCGGCGAGGTAGTGGGCCTGCTGGGCCCCAACGGCGCCGGCAAGACCACCACCTTCTACATGGTGGTGGGCCTGGTGCGCGCCGACGACGGCGTCATCCGCATCGACGGCGCCGAAGTGCAGAACCTGCCCATCCACCGGCGCTCGCGCATGGGCCTGTCGTACCTGCCACAGGAGGCCAGCATCTTCCGCAAGCTGACGGTGGAGGAGAACATCCGCGCCGTGCTCGAGCTGCAGCTCGACGCCGACGGCCGGCCGCTGACCCCGGCGGTGATCGAGCAGCGCCTGGGTGAACTGCTGCACGACCTGTCCATCGAGAAGCTGCGCGAATCACCGGCGCCGGCTCTGTCCGGCGGCGAGCGGCGGCGCGTGGAGATCGCGCGCGCGCTGGCCACCACGCCGCGCTTCATCCTGCTCGACGAGCCCTTCGCCGGCGTGGACCCCATCGCCGTGATGGAGATCCAGCGCATCATCGGCTTCCTGCGCGCGCGCGGCATCGGCGTGCTCATCACCGACCACAACGTGCGTGAGACGCTGGGCATCTGCGACCGCGCCTACATCATCAGCGAAGGCCGCGTGCTGGCCGAGGGCACGCCCGACGAGATCGTCGCCAACACCGAGGTGCGCAAGGTCTACCTCGGCGAGCACTTCAGAATGTGAAATGGGGCCCCCAGGCTGTTCGTCGCTGGTCGCGACTCACCTTTGCGCCTTCGCCACCCCCGGGGGGGGCTCACGCAGCCGCCCGGCGAAGCCGGTTCCGCGCGTGGGCTCGGCCAGGAGTCGCTCATGAAGCCTTCGCTTCAGGTACGGCTTTCGCAGCACCTGGCGCTCACGCCGCAGCTGCAGCAGTCCATACGGCTGCTGCAGCTGTCGACGCTGGAGCTGCAGCAAGAGGTCGGGCAGTTGCTCGACCAGAACCCCTTCCTCGAGCTCGAGGACGAAGGCCCGCCCACCCCTTACGAGACGCCGCCCGAGCGCCAGGCCGCCGACCAGCCGCCCGACCGCGAGGCCGATTTCTCGCAGCCGGCTGCCGAGCCCGCGGCGCTCGACGGGGCGCCGCAGGAGCTGGCGGCCGACGAGTTCGGCACGCCGCTGCGCGACGACTGGGAGAACGGCACCGAGGGCGACGACTTCGACGGCATCCGCGAGACGCCGTCGAGCAGCACCGCGGCCGCCACCGACGGCGACGACGACGGCGAGGCCCACGACCGCCGCGCCGCCCCCGGCAGTCTGCAGGACCACCTGCGCGGCCAGCTCGCGGGCCGTCACCTGGAGCCCGAGGACCGGGCTGCGCTGGAAGTGCTGATCGAGTCGCTCGACGCCGCCGGCTACCTCGCTGACGCGCTGGAGGAGGTGGCCGAGCGCCTGGCTGCCATGCTGGGCCTGGACGAGGCCGAGGCGCTGGAGCAACTCGCCGACCGGCTGCGCCTGGCGCTGCGGCTGCTGCAGAGCCTGGATCCGCCCGGCGTGGGCGCGCGCTCGCTGCCCGAGTGCCTGAAGCTGCAGCTCGAGGCCACGCCGCGCTGCCCGGCGCGCCAGGTGGCGCTGCGCATCGCCGCGCAGCACCTGGAGCCGCTGGCCCGCCGCGACTACCGGCGGCTGGCCGCGCTCACCGGCAGCGACGAGGACACCGTGCGCGCGGCCCACGAGCTGATCCGCCGCTGCGAGCCCAGGCCCGGCCGTCCCTTCGGCGCAGCCGAGGGGCAGGTCGTGGTGCCCGACGTCATCGTGCGCAAGACCGGTCGCGGCCTTTCCGTGATGCTCAACCCCGACGTCATGCCCAGGCTGCGCATCAACGACCTGTACGCGCAGGCCGCCCGGGGCCTGCGCGGCGGCAACGCCAACCCGGGCCTGTCGTCGCGGCTGCAGGAAGCGCGCTGGTTCGTGAAGAACATCCAGCAGCGATTCGACACCATCCTGCGCGTCAGCAAGGCCATCGTCGAGCGCCAGAAGGGCTTCATGCAGCACGGGCCCATCGCGATGAAGCCGCTGGTGCTGCGCGAGATCGCCGACGAGCTGGGCCTGCACGAGAGCACTATCAGCCGCGTCACCACGGCCAAGTACATGGCCACGCCCCAGGGCACCTTCGAGCTCAAGCACTTCTTCGGCTCCAGCCTGAACACCGACGCCGGTGGCAACGCCAGCAGCACCGCGGTGCGCGCGCTGATCCAGCAGTTCGTGAGCGCCGAGGACGCAAGCAAGCCGCTGTCGGACAACCAGCTCAGCGCCATGCTCGAAGAGCAGGGCATCCAGGTCGCGCGGCGCACCGTCGCCAAGTACCGCGAGGCGCTGAAGATCGCGCCCGCAGGGCTGCGCCGGCAAGCCTGAACCGGACCCGCCCTCATGCTCTTCCTGCCCTGTGCCGGCGGCGTCGAGGCGCTGCTCGCCGACGAGGCCGCGCGCATCACCGGCGGCCGCTGCGAGGCCGCGCGCGGCGGCGTGTGGGTGGACGCGGCCTCGTCGGGAGAAAGCGATGAGGCCGCGGCCATGCGCCTGAACCTTGAGAGCCGCCTGGCCACCCGCGTGCTGGTGCCTCTGGCCGACGGCCCCTACCGCGACGAGCAGGACCTGTACGCGCTGGCCCGGCGGGTGGACTGGGACCGCTGGCTCACCCCCGCCGACACCTTGCGCGTGGACGTGCAGGCGATGCGCAGCCCCTTGAAGAGCCTGAACTTCGCCGCGCTGCGCATCAAGGACGCCATCTGCGACGCCCTGCGCGAGCGTCACGGCGCGCGCCCCAGCGTCGACACCCACCACCCCGACCTGCCCGTGGCGCTGTTCGTGGGCCCCGACCACGCCATGCTCTACGCCGACC
>JBILSW010000508.1:0-2895 GCA_044371895.1 Rubrivivax sp. | reverse complement strand
AGCGCGAGGGCCATTGCGGCGACGGTGAACGGACCGCGCGGAAGGTGAAGCATGGGGGAGTCCTCTAGAAGGAGTTGATGGGGGATCGCCGCTAGGCGGCTCCACGGGGAGGCCGGAGCCGGCCCACCGGGTGACCGGATCATTATGACGATGACGTCATTAATGCAAGCGAAATGGCTGGCCAGTGCGCGAGCAGGTGGGTCCGCTTCGTCGAGGCGTGCGCGCCCTGGGGCGGCGCGCTCAGGTACAACCGCGAGCGGCGGCGCACCGCCGGGCGCGGTCGGATGGCCGCGCAGGGCTCATGCCCGGTCCGGTTCGGGACCCAACAGGGCCAGCAGCGAGGTAGCCAAATCTTCCGAGAGGGCCCTTCGGTCCAGCCCCATCACGGCGGCGTCGCCCGCCGCGATCGAGTCGGCTACCGCTTCGAACATCATCAGGCGGATCGCCACCGCCGTCCGGAGCTTGACCGAGCCGCGACGGCCGGTCAGCCGCACCACCTGCTCGATCTGGGCCATGCGGCTTTGCAGTCGCGCCGCCCGCACGCGCTCGTCATCCCGTGCCAGTACGGCCAGTGCATGGCGAAGCCTCGACCAGGTGGTGTGGTGCTCGATCAGCATCGGCACGAGACGGCCGATGCGCTGGCGCTGGCCGGTCGAGGGCTCGCTGAAGACACTGCGGACCATGGCCCACTCGTCCGCGACCCAGCGCTCGTAGACGGCAAGCAGGACATCAACCTTGTCGGAGAAGTAGTTGTAGAAGACGCCCGACGACAAGCCGGCGCGGGCCGCGATGCGGTTCGTCGAGGTCGCGAACCAGCCCGCCTCCCGGATCTCGGCGGCGGCGGCATCCACCAGGGAAGCGCGCACATCGACACCCTGGGGCAAGGTCTTTGGCGGGCGTCCCCGGCGGCGGGGTGGATGGGGATTGTCTTCCGCGGACGACACCGCGGAAGTGTAGGACCAAGGCCTCGCGATGAGCATGGCATCGTCCACTGGTATTTTCTGACGTCGCAGTCATAATATTCGTTCCATGCGTTACGGCGTATTCAAGCGCGAGCACGACATGCACCCCACATTCCGGGCCGTCCAGCCGTCACGCACACATGTGCCCCGGTGTGCGCCCTGCCCGTCGCCGGCTGACCCTTGCTCGGCCGAGAGGGCGGTCGAGCAAGCGCCGGGGTGCACGATGCGCCGCAGCTTGCTGAAGCTGGCGGTTGCTGGGTCTACGGGCGTGGCTGGTCTGCCTGGCTTCGCAGCGGCGGGCGGCGCGGCCGTGCCGGACTCGCCCTCGTTGCGGCAGAGCGCCAGTACCCGCCGCGATACCGCCCGCTGGCGCGAAGGCCCGCTCGACCTGGCCTACCTCGATACGGGCGAGTCGCACCTGCCCGCGCTCGTGTGCCTGCACGCCATCGGCCACGGCAGCGGCGATTTCGACGCCCTGGCCGACGCGCTGCAGGGCCGGCACCGCCTGATCGCGCCGGACTGGCCTGGCCAGGGACGGTCCGGCACCGTGCCCTGGACGCCTGGGGTGCGGGCTTACGCGGCGGCGCTGCAGTCCTTCGTCGACGCATTGCGGCTGCCACGCTTCGCGTTGGTGGGCAACTCGGTGGGCGGCGGCGCCGCACTGTTGTACGCCGCGGCGAACCCGCGGCGCGTCCGAGCCGTGGTAGTGGCCAACCCCGCCGGGCTGGACGAAGGCGGCTGGCTGGGACGCCTGTTCACGCGATGGATGTCCAGCCGGTTCGCCGCTGCTGAGCGCGACCCCGGAGCCTTCCTGGAATGGTTCGCCCGCTACTACGAAGGCGTGCTGAGCGGCCCGGCCGCCCTGGCGCAGCGCGAGCGCATCGTGGCGTCGGGCCTGGAGATCGCGCCGCTGCTGGCGCAGGCATGGCAGGGCTTTGCCGACCCGCGAAACGATATCCGCGACGAGTTGCCCACACTGTCGCTGCCCGTGCTCGTCACCTGGGCGCGGCGCGATCGGCTGGTGCGGTGGTCCCGCAACCGCCGCGCCGTCGAGCGCATCCCACGCGTCCAGGTGGAATTCTTCGAGGCCGGTCACACCCCCTTTCTCGAGGATCCGGCACGGTTTGCGGCGAGTCTCGAGGCCTTCCTCGCCACGGCTCCGTGAAACGCGCCACCCTGTGCCGCGCGCCAAGCGCTGCGCATGCAGGGCGCTGTTGACGGCGCCTCCTGCGGAATGCAGGAAGTTCATGCGGCCTCGGCCGGGTCGCCAGTCAAGGCCTGACTAGGTCTTCAGTGGTCGCGGTGCGCCTAGGCCCGACACCCCAACAAAGCCATCCGCGCCACGAAGTCCGCGGGCTCCGGGCGCTGCCTCTCAGGAGGGCCGCAAGCCCTCGAAACGACTTTCACACCCGCTGCCAAGTCCTTCACTGGGAACGACTTTTTCTGCGCGCCACTTCCGAATTGGCGGCTAAGTCGTTGATTTGATTGATTTTTTCCCTGACGTCGCGTTGACGCTGGCGCTGCGCTTGCGCTACAGTGGGGTTCGGTGTGTTTTTGTGGGTTTTTGTGGGCTGTACCTCGGTGACGAGGGCGCTGGCCCACCCAGGGAAGGATCGTCGGGCATGACATTTCGCGGGGGGCCGGTGCTCACGCTGGACGCCAAGGGCCGCCTGACGGTGCCCGCGCGCTGGCGCGAGCAGCTCATGGCCTCGGTGAACGGCCAGCTCGTTGTCGCCAAGCACCCGCACGGCTGCCTGAGCCTGTACCCGATCAGCGTCTGGGAGCCCTTCGAGGCCCAGCTGCTGGCCCTGCCGCAGGAGCACGATGCCTGGCGTCGCCTGTACATCGGCAGCGCCACGGACGTGGAGATCGACAGCGGCAGCCGCGTGCTCATCCCGCCCGAGCTGCGCAGCTGGGCGGCTCTGGACCGTGA
>JBILSW010000507.1:0-2908 GCA_044371895.1 Rubrivivax sp. | reverse complement strand
GCAAGGCCGGAAGGCCTTGCGTGCCTGGCGAAGCCTTTGCGGCGATTTCACGCCGCAAAGGTCAGGTGCCCGAGTGCGGCGGCGGTGCTTGCACTGACGAGGACTGGCCCGCCTGGCGAAGCCTTTGCGGCGATTTCACGCCGCAAAGGTCAGGTGCCCGAATGCGGCCAGCCGGCTCAGTGGATCAGCCGCTCTTCCGGCGCCACGAACAGCTCGTCCAGGATCAGGGCGTCGGGTTCTTCGCCCAGGCTCCAGAACACCATCAGCACGATGATCTTCAGGTCGTCGAGTTCGATGCGGCCGCTGCCCACGGCCAGCGCGCGGTCGATGACCATCTCGCGCATCGCCGGGGCCATGACGCCGGCGCTCTCGAGGAAGCTGATGAAGCCGATGGAGTCATCGCCCAGGATGTCGCGCTCGTGGGCGGTGTAAATGCGCAGGCTGCCCGGCTGCGGTTGCAGGCGCGCCAGGGCCTCAGTCCCGCCCTCGGCCGTGTTGGCCAGGCCGTCGAGCCACTTCAGCGCGTCGTTGATCTCCTCGGCCTCGAATCCGACGGCGCTGAGCTTGCGCGAGAGCTGCTTGGGCTCCGGGCAGGCATCGGGGCGCCAGTAGTTCTCGTAGAGGTAGACCAGCACGTCGAACATGCGGCTCACTATAGCGCGGTTCAGCCGCTGGCCAGGCGCTGGTAAAGCCCGCCGGGCAGGCGGGCCACAAGGCCCTCGAGCTCCAGTTCCAGCAGCCGCGCCGACAGGGCCGCGGCGCTGTCGCCGGTGCGGGCCAGCAGAGCGTCGATCGTCACCGGGTCGTGGCCCAGCGCCGCCAGCAGCGGGTCTTCACAAGGGGTGGCGGCTTCGTCGTCACCGGCTCCGGCCAGGGGCAGCGCGCGCTGGCCGCGCAGTTCCTCGACGATGTCCTCGGCCGTCTCCACCAGCTTGGCACCCTGGCGGATGAGGGCGTGGCAGCCGCGGGCCTGCGGCGAGTGGATGGAGCCGGGGATGGCGAAGACCTCGCGCCCGGCCTCGCTGGCCAGCCGCGCGGTGATCAGCGAGCCCGAGGCCAGCGCGGCCTCGACGACCAGCGTGCCCTGGGTGAAGCCGGCGATGATGCGGTTGCGTTCGGGGAAGTGCTCGCGCAGTGGCGGCGCGCCCGGAGCGTATTCGCTGAGCAGCGCGCCGGCAGCCCCGATTCGGTGGGCCAGCGCCCGGTGCCGTGCCGGAAACACACGGTCCAGCCCGGTGCCCACCACGGCCACGGTGCCAGCGCCCGCGGCGGCATCCAGCGCGCCCTCGTGTGCCGCGGCGTCGATGCCCAGCGCCAGGCCCGAGACGATGCACCAGCCCTGCGCCGCCAACTCGCGCGCGAAAGCCCGCGCGTTGGCCAGACCCTGCGGCGTGGCGCCGCGGCTGCCGACGATGGCCAGGGCCGGACGGCGCAGCACGGCCGGATCGCCCTGCAGGTACAGCAGCAGCGGCGGGTCGGCGGTCTGCAGCAGCGTGGGCGGGTAAAGGGGGTCGCCCGGGGCGATGGCGTGGCGGTCGGCGCCGCCGGCCAGCCAGGCGCGCGCGGCGGCCAGCCGGGCCGCGGTCTCGGCCGCGTCGGCCGGGTTGCGCAGCGCCTGCGCCACCGCTTCGCCGGCGAGCTGGCGCAGCGTGTCCCGGGGGGTCGCCAGCACGGCCTCGGGCGTGCCGCAGGCCGCGACCAGGCGGCGCGCGGTGCCCCGGCCCACGCCGGGCGTGTCCAGCAGCCTGAACCAGGCGTCGAACTCGGCGGCGTCCATGCCGGAGGGCCCTGCGCTGCCCCGCGTGCCGGGGGTCAGGGCTGGGTGAAGCGGTCGCCGACGCGGATGGGTTCCTGGACGTTCAGCACCAGCGCGTAGGACACGCGATCGAACACGCGGAACACGAACAACAGGCCGTGGCGTTCGTCGGGCAGGCGCAGCGGGGCCTTGTCGGCCGAGGTGCGGTCCACCGCGCTGCGGCCGGCTCGCCAAAGCGCCAGGACATGGCCCCGCTCGATGCCGTCGCGCTGGCCGCGGTTGATGGTGATGACCTGGTTCTGGCCTGCACGCACGCCGTCGCCGTAGATGGAGACGACGCGGCCCTCCACGGGCTCGGCCGGCGAGCGTGGCACGTAGGCCACCAGTTCCTGCTGCGGCACCGGGCTGAGGCGGTCACCGACGCCGGCCTCGATGCGCGTGCTGGTGACTCGGAAGGTGGCGGGCACCAGCGCCGGGCGGCCGTCGGCGTTGGTGCTGCCGCCCGGGCGGGTGAGCTCGGCGGTGCCGACGTAGCGGCCCTCGAAGCCCAGCACCTCGCGCGTGGCCGGATCGACCAGCGGCACGAGCTCGCGGAACAGCCGGAAATCGCGCGCGTCTTTCAGGTCGCCGCGCACGTAGGCGGTCTCGCCGCGCGACACCATCACCCGGCCTTCCTGCGTGGCCACGATGCGTGGCGCGGCCTCGAGGTCGTTGCCGTTGAACACGACGGCCTCGTTGAGGAAGGGCCCGATCAGGTTCAGCGGGATGGCCGCGATGGCGCCGTTGTCCAGCAGTTCGGAGCGCACCCGCGGCGACAGCTTCACGGTGTTCGTGGGCTCGTTGCCGCCGCTGCCGGCTGCGCCACCGGGGGCACCCGCCACGCGCAGCCGCGCCACGCCGTCGGCCTTTTCGAGCACCAGCACCTGGCCGGGGTAGATGAGGTGCGGGTTGCGGATCTGCTCCAGGTTCATGCCCCACAGCTCGGGCCAGCGCCAGGGCGAGGTGAGGAACAGCGTGGAGATGCCCCAGAGCGTGTCGCCGGGGCGCACGGTGTGCGAGTCGGGGGCGTTTGGCGCCAGCGCCGACATCGGCACGCCGGCCGAGGCCACGCGCTGCGCGGTGTCGCGCCACTCGGGCAGCACGGGCAGTCGG
>JBILSW010000506.1:0-2915 GCA_044371895.1 Rubrivivax sp. | reverse complement strand
GCGCGTAGGCCAGGCCCAGGGCCGGCGCCAGCCAGCGCAGCGGCTGTTGCGAAAGCCAGGCCGCCGGCTGGGCAGCCGCGGGCCCGGCCGTGCCGTCGGCGCCGGCCGGCGGCGTCACGGTGCGTCCGGCGCACGCGCGCCGCCGTGGGGGCCAGAACGGCGCCGCCACGCCAGCAGCCCACCCAGCAGCGCCGCCAGCACCAGCAGCCCCGCCGCCACCCAAAGCAGCGGCGGTCGCGTCGGGGCCATCAGCTCGCTGTCGTGCAGCGGGCCGATCCAGCGCTGCTGGATTGCGGTGCGCTCCTGCAGCGGCAACGCAGCGATGGCGGCGTCCAGCCGCTGCAGCAGGTCGGGGCGCGACTTCGGCACCGCCAGGCTCAGCGCGTAGTCGAAACCGATCGGCCCGGCCGCGCGCAGGCCGGCGATGCCGTGGCGCTGCGTCACGAAGGCGGCGCTGGCGGCGTCCAGCACGGCAGCGTCGTTCCGGCCCTCGGCCACGCCGCGCAGCGCCTGCACGTCGTCGGGCACCGGGGCCCAGGCCACCTGCGGGTAGCGGCTGCGCACGAAGGACTCCACCGCGTAGCCCGCGCCCACCGCCACGCTGCGGCCGGCCAGCGCCGCCAGCACTGCCGGTCCGTCGTCGGCGGCGGGCAGCCCGGCCCCCTGCCGCACCACCACGATGGCCGGTACGCTGACGTAGGGCCGCGTGAACGCGAGGTAGGCCGCGCGCTCGGGCGTGGGTCGCAGCGACGACACGAGCTCGGCCTCGCCAGAACGCAGGCGCGCCAGCTGGTCGGCCAGCGGGGCCGGCGGCAGCATCTGCAGCTGCAGCCCCGCAGCCGGGGCCAGGCGCTCCAGCAGGTCCACCGACAGGCCGCGCACGCGGCCGTCGTCGTCGGCGAACACGAAGGGGCCGTAGTCGCGCTCGGGCACGAAGCGCACCGTCTGTGGCGCCGACGAGGCCGCCGGGCCGGCCCCCGCCGCCGTGGCCGCGCCGACGGCCAGCACGGCGGCCACCGTGGCCACTGCGGCCAGGGTGGCCCGGAGGCCCAGCCGCGCGAACACCTGCCGCGCCGCCGTGCCGGCGCCACGCGGGCTGATCACGCCGACTCCCCGAAGCGTTCGGCCAGACTGCGCGCCTGCTGCACGCTCAGCGGCTTGACCATGTAGTCCTTGACCGAGGCGTGCGCCAGGGCGCGCTCGCGGTCGCAGTCCAGTGGCGAACTGCTCAGCATCACCACGCTGGTGCCGCGCCGGCGTTCCTCGGGCAGCTGCTCGAAGGCCTGCAGGAACCCGAAGCCGTCCATCCCGGGCATGTTGATGTCGAGCAGGATGAGCGCCGGAGGCCGCGGCGCCGTCGCCAGCTCGGCCAGGGCGTCTGCCGCCGACTCGAACTCCAGCACTTCCAGCGGCCAGCCGCTGCGGCCGAGCACGATCGAGGCGAAGAGCCGGTCGGGCTCGCTGTCGTCAACCAGCAGCACGGGGATGGTCGTCATGGCGGCCCCTCCTTTCGCTGCATGCAGGGTACGCCAGGCTGCGCGTCGGGTGTGGCGACGGCGTGCATCAGCCCGGCTCGGCCTTCGACCGGCGGATCCAGTGTTCGACCACCTCCAGAAGCTGCCGGGGCTCGTAGGGCTTGGTGAGCATGTCGTTCATGCCGGCGGCCAGGCACTCGTCGCGCTCGGAGAACACGGCGCTGGCGGTCAGGCCCACCACGGGCGTGGCCCGGTGACCGGGCTGCTCGCGCAGCGCCCGCGTGGCTTGCAGCCCGTCCATGCGCGGCATCTGCAGGTCCATCAGCACCAGGTCGTAGGCGCCTTCGCGCAGCTTGTCCAGGGCCTGCTCGCCGTTGCCGGCCGTCTCGACCACCATGCCCGCGTTGCTCAGGATCTCCCCGGCGATCATGAGATTGATGTCGTTGTCGTCCACCACGAGCAGGCGGCTGCCGGCGGCGCCCGAAGGGCCGGGGTCGGACCCCACCGCAGCGGCCGGGTCGGCGGCAGATGCGACGGCCGGCGCTCGAGCCACCTCCAGCGGCACTTCGCACCAGAAGGTTGCACCCTCGCCCAGGCGGCTGTTTACACCTACATCGCCGCCCATCAGGCGCGCCAGGCGTCGCGCGATCGACAGGCCCAGGCCGGTGCCGCCGTACTTTCGGGTGGTGGATGTGTCGGCCTGCTGGAAGTCGGCGAACAGGCGCGCCGCCTGCTCGTCGCTCAGGCCGATGCCCTCGTCGCGGACGGCCAGGAGCACCCGTGCGGCGTCGTCCTCGCGCCCGACCAGCCGCACCGAGACGTGGACCTCGCCCCGGTCGGCGAACTTGACCGCGTTGTCGCCGAAGTTGATGAGGATCTGCCGCAGGCGCAGCGGGTCGCCCATCAGGCGCCCGGGGACGTCGGGGTCAAGCTCGGCCACCAGGTCCAGGCCCTTGGCCGAGGCCTTCTCGGACAGCAGCTCCGACACGCGGTCGAGCACCGTCGCCATCGAGAACTCGATGTGCTCCAGCGTGAGCCTGTCGGCCTCGATCTTGGACAGGTCGAGGATGTCGTTGACGATGGCCAGCAGGTGGTCGGCCGAGCGGCTGATGCGCTCGACGCAATCGCGCGTCTTCCCGTCGGTGGCGTGGCGCAGGGCGAGGTGCGTCAAGCCCAGGATGGCGTTCATCGGCGTGCGGATTTCGTGGCTCATGTTGGCCAGGAACTCCGACTTGGCGCGGCTGGCGCGCTCGGCAGCGTCCTTGGCGAGGTGCATCTCCTCCACCAGGCGCAGACGCTCGCTGACGTCACGCACGATCAGCGTCAGGAAGTCCTGGCCCGCCTGCGACCAGTGCGACAGGTTGACCTCCACGCTGACGGGCTGGCCGTCGGCGCGCAGCGCCTTCATGGGCCAGGGCGAGCCGTTGAGCCGCACATCGG
>JBILSW010000505.1:0-2917 GCA_044371895.1 Rubrivivax sp. | reverse complement strand
GCAGCTCGTGGGACTGTCGCTTGAGGGCCGACTTGCTGGGCCGCGCGTCGGCGTCGTCGGGGTCGGCTTCGCCGTAGTGGACGTCGAGACCACGGTGCGGCGCGGCTTTGCGGGGCATGGGCGGGGAGGCGGCGCAAGGCCGCAAGTGGCCGACGGAGGGCAGGGCCTATGATTGTTGCGCAGCTTCCTCCGTACCCTCCCCGCACCGAGCCCCGCCGCATGACGTCGTCCCCGCGTGACCCCTCCGGATTCGCCTTCGATCGGACGCAGTTCCAGCAGATCGTCGAGGACGCGCTGCAGATCGCCAGCTCGCTGGGGGCCAGCGATGCAGGCGCCGAGGTGAGCGAGGGCGTGGGGCTGTCGGTGAGCGTGCGCAAGGGCGATCTCGAGAACGTCGAGCGCAACCGCGACAAGAGTCTGGGCGTGAGCGTCTACCTGGGCCGCCGGCGCGGCAACGCCAGCACCTCCGACTTCTCGCCCGAGGCCATCCGCCGCACGGTGCAGGCGGCCTACGACATCGCGCGCTTCACCGCCGAGGATCCCGCCGCCGGCCTGCCCGAGGCCGAGGACCTGGCCGACACCGACGAGGCGGCGCTCGACCTCGACCTCTTCCACCCCTGGGCCATCGACGCTGCCGCCGCGGCCGACCTCGCCAAGCGCTGCGAAGACGCCGCCATGGCCACCGACCGCCGCATCACCAACAGCGAGGGCGCCGGCGTCTCAGCCCAGCAGGCGCACTTCTGGGCCGGCAACACGCGCGGCTTCCGGGGTGGCTACGCCAGCTCGCGCCACTACCTGTCCGTCAGCCCCATCGCCGGCAAGGGCCGCGACATGCAGCGCGACGGCTGGTACACCAGCATGCGCGACGCCGCCGACCTCGCCGGCCCCGAGGCCGTCGGCCGCTACGCCGCCGAGCGCGCGCTGGCGCGCCTGAAGAGCCGGCGCGTGGCCACGGGCGAGGTGCCGGTGCTGTTCGAGAGCACGGTGGCCGCGGGCCTGCTCGGCGCCTTCGTGCAGGCCACCTCGGGCGGCGCCCTGTACCGCAAGGCCAGCTTCCTCGAGGGCAGCCTGGGCCGGCCGGTGCTGGCCGGCCACGTCGACATCGACGAGGACCCGCACCTTTGCAAGGGCAAGGGCAGCGCGCCCTTCGACGACGAGGGCGTGCGCACGCGCGCGCGCCGGGTCGTCGAAGGCGGCGTCGTGCAGGGTTATTTCCTCAGCAGCTACTCGGCACGCAAGCTCGGCATGAAGACCACCGGCCACGCCGGCGGCTCGCAGAACCTGGCCATGACGAGCCAACTCACGCAGGCCGGCGACGACCTCGACGCCATGCTGCGGAAGCTGCACCGGGGCCTGTTCGTCACCGAACTCATGGGGCAGGGCGTCAACTACTTGACCGGCGACTACTCGCGCGGCGCCGCCGGCTTCTGGGTCGAAGGCGGGCGCATCGTGCACCCGGTTCATGAGGTCACGATCGCCGGCAACCTGAAGGCGATGTTCCGCGACATCGCCGCCATTGGCGCCGACGCCTACACGCAGGGCAGCAAGACCGTCGGCTCGGTGCTGGTGTCGGGGCTCAAGCTCGCAGGGGCCTGACCCCGTCGTTGGCAGACATCCAAAGTCCCATCTCGCCGGGAGGCTTTCGAACGGGGAAAACCCGCCCAGCGGCACCTGGGCCGACTCCTAGAATTCCGCGGTTTTCGTCGGCATTCCTGCATGCCTGTTTCCACCCTCCCCGATCCTCAGGAGAAGATCACCATGGAACGTCGTTCCTTCGTCCGCAACGCTGGCCTGGCCGGCGTGCTGGCCGCCGGCATCGCCCCGGCCGTCCACGCGCAGCCCACCATCCGCTGGCGTCTGGCCTCCAGCTTTCCGAAGTCGCTCGACACGATCTTCGGCGCGGCCGAAATCATGGCCAGGCAGGTCGGTGCGATGACCGGCGGCAAGTTCACGATCACCGTCGCCCCCCCGGGCGAGATCGTGCCGGCCTTCGGCGTCGACGACGCGGTGCGCAACCGCACCGTCGAGATGTGCCACACCGCCCCCTATTACTTCGTCGGCAAGAACGAGGCCTTCGCCTTTGGCACCGCCATCCCCTTCGGCCTGAACTCGCGCCAGATCAACGGCTGGGTGATGGAAGGCAATGGCATGAAGCTGCTGCGCGAGTTCTACTCGTCGTACAACTTCATCAACTTCATCGGCGGCAACACCGGCTCGCAGATGGGCGGCTTCTGGCGCAAGGAGATCAAGAGCCTGGCCGACATCAAGGGCCAGAAGATGCGCATCGGCGGCTTCGGTGGCCGCGTGATGGAGCGCATCGGCGCCGTGCCCCAGATGATCCCGGGCGGCGAGATCTACCAGGCCCTCGAGAAGGGCACGATCGACGCCGCCGAGTGGGTGGGTCCGTACGACGACGAGAAGCTGGGCCTGAACAAGGTGGCCCCGAACTACGCCTACCCGGGCTTCTGGGAAGGCGGCGCCGGCCTCGAGTTCTGGATCAACAACGCCGCGTTCAACGAGCTCTCGGCCGACTACAAGGCCGTGCTAGAGGCCGCATGCTCGCACGCCGCGATCGAGATGCAGGCCCGCTACGACGCCCGCAACCCGGCCGCGCTGAAGAAGCTGGTGGCCGGCGGCACCAAGCTCTTCGCGTTCCCGCGTGACGTGATGGAAGGCGCCTTCAAGGCCTCGCAGGAGCTGTACTCCGAGATCAGCGCGAAGAACGCGGCGTTCAAGAAGATCCACGACGACTACATGGCGTTCCGCCGCGACGCCAACCTGTGGTTCCGCTTCTCGGAAGCCACCTTCGACGACTTCATGCAGAAGCAGCGCCTGTGATCGACTGACCGGCGCCCTCGGGCGCCGGCAGCGGCCCACGCAAGACAAAGCCCCGCGACGCGGGGCTTTCGTTTTGGCG
>JBILSW010000061.1:0-9954 GCA_044371895.1 Rubrivivax sp. | reverse complement strand
CGCTGCTGCTCGCGCGCACGGCGGCCGAGCGCGGCGCGCTGCTCGCCAACCACGCGCCGGTGACGGCGCTGTGGCACGAGCGCGGCCAGCTGCGCGGGCTGGTGGCGCGCGACAACGAGACCGGCACCGAGCACCGCGTGGCCGCGCGCTGCGTCGTCAACGCCGCCGGCGTGTGGGTGGACCGCATCACCGCGCTCGACCACGATGCGGCCGCGCCCGCGCCAGCCCCCGCGGCGCACGTGGCACCCAGCCAGGGCGTGCACCTGGTGGTGGACCGCGCCTTCCTGCCAGGCCAGCACGCGCTGCTGGTGCCACGCACCGACGACGGTCGCGTGCTCTTCGCCGTGCCCTGGCTGGGCAAGACGGTGCTGGGCACCACCGACACGCCGCGCAGCGACGCGCCGCCGGAGCCCGAGGCGCGGCCCGAGGAGGTGGCGTTCATCCTGCGCGAGGCCGGCCGCTACCTGGCGCGCGCGCCGCAGCCGGCCGACGTGCGCTCGGTGTGGGTGGGGCTGCGGCCGCTGGTCAGGCCGCCAGCCGGGGCCGTGGCCGACAGCAAGGCCCTCTCGCGCGAGCACACGGTGTGGGTCAGCCGCTCGGGCCTGGTCAGCGTGACCGGCGGCAAGTGGACCACCTACCGCGCCATGGCCGAGGACGTGCTGGCGCGCTGCATGGACAGCGGGCTGCTGCCGCGGCGCGCGGCGGGCGTCACGACGGCGCTGCGCCTGGTGGGTGCGCCGGCCGCGGCCGACCCCGCGCGCTCGCTGGCCGCGCCGCCCGGCGAGCACCTCTACGGCACCGAGGCCGCGGCGCTGCGGGCCCTGCCCGGAGCCGACCGCTGGTTGGCGCACGACCGCGAGACCGGCGCCGGCGTGCTCAGCGAGGCCATGGTGCGCTTCGCCGTGCGCCACGAGTTCGCGCGGAGCACGGCCGACGTGCTGGCTCGGCGCTCGCGGCTGCTGTTCCTGGACGCGAAGCTGGCCGCCGAGGCCGCTTCCGCGGTGGCGGCGCTCGTGGCCGAGGAAACCGGCCGCGACCCCGCGCTCGACGCCTTCGCAGCGCTGGCCGCGCAGTACTGCCGGCTGCCCTGAGGCTGGCCGG
This sequence comes from Rubrivivax sp., assembly GCA_044371895.1. GTDB lineage: Bacteria > Pseudomonadota > Gammaproteobacteria > Burkholderiales > Burkholderiaceae_C > Rubrivivax. The sequence continues at coordinate 8,853 of JBILSW010000061.1, read as the reverse complement.
TCAGCCGGCCGGTCACATCGACGAGTACTTCACCGAGCAGCCATAGGGCCGCGTCACCGGCGTGCTTACCGGCTTGCCGGCCAGCGACTCGGCCAGTGCCACCTTTACGTGGTTGGTGGCGTTGGCGATGTCGGCGACGCGACCGCTGGGAATGCTGTCGATGGCGCCGGCGTACACCAGCTTGCCGGCGGGATCGATGACGTACATGTGCGGCGTCGTGCGCGCGCCGAACGCACGGCCGACCTTACCGTCAGCGTCCATCAGCGTGGCCGTGGCGACGGCCTTCTGCTGCTGCATCCAGGCGGCCATCTCGGCGGGCTTGAGGAAGTCGCGCGCGTCGGCCGCGGTGCTGTTGACGCTGAGCCAGACCACGCCCTTGGCCGCGGCCTCGCGCTGCGTGCCCTGCATGTTGCCGCTGCTGTAGTGCTTGACGACGTAGGGGCAACCGGGGTTCACCCACTCAAGCACGACGTGCCGGCCCTTGAAGTCGGCCAGGGAGACCGTTTTGCCGGCGGTGTCCACCGCGGTGAAGGCCGGCGCGGGCTGGCCGACGGTGGCGCTGGCGAAAGCGGTGCCGGCGGCCAGCGCCAGCGCAGTGGCGACGAAGGTGCGGCGTGTCGGGGTGTGCATGCAAACTCCTCAGGGGTGGGGGATCAGCGCGCGGCGCCGATAGCGCCGAGCACTTCGTCGACGGAAAGAATCTCGCTCAGCAGCCGAGGCCCTGCGGCGCCCGGGGTGTAGACGGCGTACACGGGCACGCCGTTGCGGCCGTACTGCGCGAGCTGCGCGGTGATGGCGGCGTCGCGGCGCGTCCAGTCGGCGCGCAGCAGCAGCACGTTCGCGGATTCGAACGCGGCCCTCACGTCGGCGGCGGCAAGCGTGGTGCGCTTGTTGAACTGGCAGGTCACGCACCACGCCGCGGTGTAGTCGACGAACACCGTGCGGCCCTGGGCCTGCGCCTGGGCCACGCGGGTGGCGCTCCAGGGTTGCCACGGGTCTTCGGCCTGGGCCTGGGCGCCGCCGGCTGCGGCCTCCGCCACGGCGTCCTGCCGCAGCGAGGGCAGCGCCCATGCCAGCGCCGCCGCCAGCAGCAGCACGGCCACGACGCCGAAGCCGCCACGCGCCTTGGGGCCCAGAGTAGGCGAACCGATGGCCCAGGCCACGAAGGCCAGCGCCAACAGCAGGCCCAGCAGCGCCACCGCGCCGTCGATGCCCACCTGAACGCCCAGCACCCACACCAGCCACACCACGGTGGCGAACATCGGGAAGGCCATCAGCGTCTTGAAGTGCTGCATCCACACGCCGGGCCGCGGCAACGCCCGCGTCAGCGCCGGCCAGGCACTGGCCGCCAGGTAGGGCAAGGACATGCCCAGCCCCAGCGCCGCAAACACCACCAGCGCCTGTGCCGTGGACATGGTCACCGCCGCGCCCAGCGAGGCGCCCATGAACGGCGCCGTGCAGGGGCTGGCCACGGCCACGGCCAGCACGCCGGTGAGGAAGTGGTCGGCCACCGGGTGGCGCGCCTGCGCGCCCGCCCACGAAGAAGGCAGCACCGAGCCGATCTCGAACACGCCGGCCAGGTTGAGCCCGATCAGCGTGAACAGGGCCGCCAGCACCGCCACCACCGCCGGCTGCTGCAGCTGGAAGCCCCAGCCCAGCTGCTCGCCGCCGGCGCGCAGCGCCAGCAGCAGGCCCGCCAGCGCCAGGAAACTCAGCACCACGCCCGCCGTGTAGGCCAGTCCGCCGACCCACTGGCCGCGACGGTCGGTGCCGGCCCGCGCGAAGCCCAGCACCTTCAGCGACAGCACCGGGAACACGCAGGGCATGAGGTTGAGGATCAGCCCGCCCACCAGTGCGAAGGCGACCGCGAGCACGAAGCCGGGCGGCGCAGCCGCCGGCGCCGGCGTGATCTCGGCGTTGCCCAGCGCCGGGGCCGCGGCCGGGGTGGCCGGCGCTGGCCAGGGCGTGGTCACGGCCACGGCCACGCGCAGGCCCGCGGCCTGGCCGTCGTTGGTCAACACCACCGGCATCGTGGTCGGGGACTCGGTGCGCTGCGGATCCACCGGCACGCGCGCCGTCCAGGTGCCGTCGGCCCAGGCCGTCTGCAGCTTCGCGGCGTTGACGATGACGCCCGGGGTCTCGGGCAGGAAGCCGAGCTCGCGACCCTGCCAGGCCGGCGGCAGCCCGGCCACGCGCACGACCAGTTCGCCTCCCTGCAGCGCCGCCTCGGCTCGGGCGCCTGGAGCCTCCTGCGGGCGTGCGGCGCGCGCGGCCTCGAACAGCGCCGCGTGGCCGGCCGTGGCGGCATTGACCGGCAGCTTCAGCGTGAACTCGCCGCTCTCGGGGATGCAGACGTCCTTGCACACCAGCCACTCGGCGGCCAGCTTCACGGTGAGCGTGTCGCCGGTCAGGCCCGCGGGCACGGTCAGCGGCACCGGCAGCAGCAGCGTGCCCTCGTAGCCGAAATTCATCAGCGGGCCGATGGGCAGCCGCTTGGGCGTGGGCCAGTCGATCTCGCCGGCGCTGGCACCGGCGGGCAGCGTCCAGGCCAGCGTCGTCGGCAGCCCGGAGTCGCCCGGGTTCTTCCAGTAGGTGTGCCAATGCGGCTTGTGCTCGATCTTGAGCCCCAGCCACGCGGGCTTGCCGCCCTGCAGGCCCTCGGGCGCGTGCGCCACGAGCTCGGCCCGCACCTGTGGCGTGCTGACGACGGCCGCGTCCTGCGCGGCGGCGTCGGCGGCCAGGGCCTGGAGGGCAGCGAGGACGAGCAGGAGGGCGTGGAGTTTCATGCGGTGAAGAAGCCGGCGGCGCAAGGTCGCGCGAACCCCGGCCGCGGTTACGACGCCGAGCGGCGCCCGAAGTTCAGCGTTTGCCCACGCGACCGGGGGGAAAGGGGATTCTGGGGCACCGCGGGTTTCTTCGTATAATCGACAGGCTTTGCTACTCACGGCCGCAAGTCGTTTCAGATGGTGCAGCTCCCGCAGACCCGGACTGAACCCTGGGACGACCTCGCAGACGGCCCGGGGCAGCAGGCATTCAAGCCGCTGACGCGGGAGGAAGCGTCGGCCCTGCGCCAGAAGCAGCCACCGCTGTCGCCGTGGCGGGTGCTGATGGTGCAAGTGGCGGTGGGCATGGGGGTGGCGCTCATCGCGGTGCTGCTCACGCGCAGGGTCGAGCTGGCGTGGTCGTTGCTGTACGGTGCCGCCACAGTGGTGCTGCCGGGGGCGCTGTTGGCCCGCGGCATGACCAGCCGGCTCAGCAGCGTGTCGCCCGGCGTCAGCGCCGTCAGCTTCATGTTGTGGGAGATGGTCAAGATCGCCACCTCGATCGCCCTGCTCGCGCTGGCGCCGAAGGTGGTTCAGCCACTGAGCTGGCCAGCCTTGCTGGTGAGCCTGGTGGTGTGCATGAAGGTTTACTGGTGGGCGCTGCTGTGGCGCCCATCGCCAAAGAGCTAGGGCGCCAGCGCCTCAGGAAGCCAGAGGGACTCGTCAGTCATGTCGTCGCAAGGCCAGGAACTCACCGCGGGCGAGTACATCCGCCACCACCTCGGGCACCTGCAGACCAGCAAGCAGACCGCGGTCGCCGACTTCAACGTGTTGAACCTGGACTCGGCCTTCTGGTCGCTGCTGCTGGGCGTGCTGGGCTGCTTCTTCCTGTGGCGCGCCGCGCGCAAGGCCACGGCCGGCGTGCCGGGCCGCTTCCAGGCTGCGGTGGAGATCCTCGTCGAGATGGTCGAGAGCCAGGCCAAGGGCATCGTGCACAACGCGCAGAGCCGCAAGCTGGTGGCGCCCCTGGCCCTGACGGTGTTCGTCTGGATCTTCCTGATGAACGCGATGGATCTGCTGCCGGTCGACCTGTTCCCGTACATCTGGGATCACATGGGCCTGCATGCCGTGTTCGGCGCCAAGGACTACATGCGGGTCGTGCCCACTGCCGACCTGTCGGTGACCATGGGCCTGGCCATCGGCGTGCTGCTGGTCTGCCTCTTCTACAACATGAAGATCAAGGGTGTCGGCGGCTGGGCGCACGAGCTGATCACCGCGCCCTTCGGCAACCACCCGGCCTTGTGGCCGGTGAACCTGCTGATGCAGCTGATCGAGTTCTTCGCCAAGACGCTGAGCCACGGCATGCGGCTGTTCGGCAACATGTACGCCGGCGAACTGATCTTCTTCCTGATCGCGCTCATGGGCGGTGCCTTCACGCTGTCGGCCACGGGCATCTTGCTGGGGCTGGGCCACATCGTCGCCGGCACCGTGTGGGCCATCTTCCACATCCTGATCATCACGCTGCAGGCCTTCGTCTTCATGATGCTGACGCTGGTCTACGTCGGGCAGGCCCACGACGCCCACTGATCCCCTCCTTTCGTTCCTTTTCCAACCCAACCTTCCTACTCTGGAGCACAACATGGAAGTCATCAGCTTCGTCGCCCTGGCCGCCGGCCTGATCATCGGTCTGGGCGCCATCGGTGCCTGCATCGGTATCGGCATCATGGGCGCCAAGTACCTTGAGTCTGCCGCGCGCCAACCCGAGCTGATGGGCGAACTGCAGACCAAGATGTTCCTGCTGGCCGGCCTGATCGACGCCGCCTTCATCATCGGCACTGGCATCGCGCTGTGGTTCGCGACAGCCAACCCGTTCCTGGCGCAGATTGCCAACCTGCCGAAGTAAGGCCGCCCACCCCCGGAGCGGCTGCGCCGCTCCCCCTCAAGGGGGCAACGCCAGCGGCCCGGCAGAGCCGGTTTCGCGGCGTTCGCTTGATTGGGACAGCGACTGAAGGCATGCCATGAGCATCAACGCCACACTCATCTTCCAGCTGATCGTCTTTGCGATCCTGGTCTGGTTCACGATGCGCTTCATCTGGCCGCCGATCACGGCGGCGCTGGACGAACGCGCCAAGAAGATCGCCGAAGGCCTGAGCGCAGCCGACAAGGCCAAGGCCGAGCTGGCCGCGGCCAACACGCGCGTCGAGCAGCAGCTGTCGGCCGCCCGCGACGACGCCGCCAAACGGCTGGCCGACGCCGAGCGCCTGGCGCAGCAGATGGTCGAGGACGCGAAGGGCCGTGCCTCGGAAGAGGCCGCAAAGATCATCGCCGCCGCCCGCGCCGAGGCCGAGCAGGAGTCGATGAAGGCCCGCGAGGTGCTGCGCGACCAGGTCGCCGGCCTGGCTGTCAAGGGAGCCGAAGCGATCCTCAAGCGTGAAGTCAACGCCGGCGTGCACGCCGAGTTGTTGTCGCGCTTGAAGACCGAGCTGTAGAGGGCACGACGATGGCCGAGATCGCCACCCTCGCCCGACCCTACGCGGAGGCCTTGTTCAAGGCCGCCGGCACGGATGCCGCGGCGCTGAAGGACCAGGTGACCGCGCTGGCGGCGCTGGCCGCCGACCCGCTGCTGAAGCAGTTCGCCGACAACCCCAAGGTGTCGTCGGACCAGGTCTTCGACCTCGTCGCCGGTGTCGCGCTGCAGCAGGGCGTCTCGCTGTCGCCCAAGGCCGGCAACCTGCTGCGGGCGGTGCTCGAGAACGGCCGACTGGCCGCGCTGCCCGAGATCGCCGCGCAGTTCGCCGCGCTCGTCAACGCCGACAGCGGCGTGTCGGATGCGCTCGTCGAGAGCGCCTTCCCGATCGAGCCCGCGCAGCTGGGCGAGGTGCTGACCACGCTCGAGAAGCGTTTCGGCCGCCGCCTCAGTGCCCACGTGGAAGTGCGCCCAGACCTGATCGGTGGCATCCGCGTGACCGTGGGCGACGAGGTGCTGGACACCTCGGTCAAGGCCCGCCTCGAACAGATGAAGCTCACGCTTGCCGCGTGAGCTCAAGGAGAACCCCATGAACCTGAATCCCGCAGAAATCTCCGAGCTGATCAAGTCCCGCATCGAGGGCCTCTCGGCCAGCGCGGACATCAAGAACCAGGGCACGGTGGTCTCCGTCACCGACGGCATCGTGCGCGTGCACGGCTTGTCGGACGTGATGGCCGGCGAGATGCTCGAGTTCCCCGCCACCGCCAGCGGCCAAGCCACCTACGGCCTGGCGCTGAACCTCGAGCGCGACTCGGTGGGCGCGGTGATCCTGGGCGAGTACGAGCACATCTCCGAGGGCGACACCGTCAAGTGCACGGGCCGCATCCTCGAGGTGCCCGTGGGCCCGGAACTCATCGGCCGCGTCGTCAACGCGCTGGGCCAGCCGATCGACGGCAAGGGCCCGATCAACGCCAAGATGACCGACGTGATCGAGAAGGTCGCCCCGGGCGTGATCGCGCGCAAGAGCGTCGACCAGCCCGTGCAGACAGGCCTGAAGGCCATTGACACCATGGTGCCGATCGGCCGAGGCCAGCGCGAACTGATCATCGGCGACCGCCAGACCGGCAAAACGGCCGTGGCCATCGACGCGATCATCAACCAGAAGGGTCAGAACATGACCTGCATCTACGTCGCGATCGGCCAGAAGGCTTCGTCGATCAAGAACGTGGTGCGCTCGCTGGAGCAGGCCGGCGCGATGGACTACACCATCGTGGTGGCCGCCTCGGCATCCGAGTCGGCGGCTATGCAGTACGTGTCGGCCTACTCGGGCTGCACGATGGGCGAGTACTTCCGCGACCGCGGGCAGGACGCACTCATCATCTACGACGACCTGTCCAAGCAGGCCGTGGCCTACCGCCAAGTGTCGCTGCTGCTGCGCCGCCCGCCGGGCCGCGAGGCCTTCCCCGGCGACGTGTTCTATCTCCACAGCCGCCTGCTCGAGCGCGCCGCGCGGGTGAACGCAGACTACGTCGAGGCCTTCACCAAGGGCGAGGTCAAGGGCAAGACGGGTTCGCTGACGGCGCTGCCTGTCATCGAGACGCAGGCCGGTGACGTCTCGGCCTTCGTGCCGACCAACGTGATCTCGATCACCGACGGCCAGATCTTCCTGGAGACCAACCTGTTCAACGCCGGCATCCGCCCCGCCATCAACGCCGGCATTTCGGTGTCGCGGGTGGGTGGCGCGGCGCAGACCAAGCTGATCAAGAGCCTGTCGGGCGGCATCAGAACCGACCTTGCGCAGTACCGCGAGCTGGCCGCCTTCGCGCAGTTCGCGTCCGACCTCGACGCCGCCACGCGCAAGCAGCTCGACCGCGGCGCCCGCGTGACCGAATTGCTCAAGCAGCCACAGTACTCGCCGCTGCCCATCAGCCTGATGGCGGCCTCGATCTACGCCGTGAACAAGGGCTACCTCGACGACATCGACGTCAAGAAGGTGCTCTCCTTCGAGAGCGGCCTGCACCAGCACCTGAAGGCGAGCCACGCCGCGCTGCTGGCCAAGCTAGAGAACGACAAGGCGATGGACAAGGCCGCGGAAGAAGAGCTCGCGGGCGCCATCGCGGCGTTCAAGAAGAGCTTCGCCTGAAGAGCATGGCCCCCACTACGCGCTTCGCGCGCGCCCTCAAGGGGGCAACGCCAGCGGCCCGGCAAAGCCGGCTCCGCGGCGTTCGCCTGAACGGAGTGTCCGATGGCAGTCGGTAAAGAAATTCGCGGCAAGATCAAGTCGGTGGAGAACACCAAGAAGATCACCAAGGCCATGGAGATGGTCGCCGCCAGCAAGATGCGCAAGGCGCAGGAGCGGATGCGCTCCGCGCGGCCCTACGCCGACAAGATCCGCAACATCACGGCGCACCTCTCGGAGGCGAACCCCGAGTACAAGAGCCCGTACATGCGCAGCACCGACAAGCCCAAGGTGGTCGGCTTCATCGTGGTCACCACCGACAAGGGCCTCTGCGGCGGCCTCAACACCAACGTGTTGCGCGCGGTGACCACCAAGATGAAGGAAGTCCAGTCGTCGGGCGCCACCATCCACACGGTGGCCATCGGCAACAAGGGCTTCGGCTTCCTCAACCGCATCGGCGCCAGCGTGGTGAGCCACGCCACGCAGCTCGGAGACGCGCCCCAGCTGGAGAAGCTGATCGGTCCGGTCAAGGTGATGCTCGACGCCTTCGTCGAGGGCAAGATCGACACCGTCTACCTCTGCTATACAAGGTTCATCAATACGATGAAGCAGGAGCCGATGGTCGAGCCGCTGCTGCCGCTGAGCGCCTCGCGCCTGGAACAGAGCGCGGCCGAGAAGAAGCAGTACGGTTGGGACTACATCTACGAGCCCGATGCGCCCACCGTCATCGACGACCTGCTCACCCGCTACATCGAGGCGCTGGTCTACCAGGCAGTGGCCGAGAACATGGCCAGCGAGCAGAGCGCCCGCATGGTGGCCATGAAGGCTGCCACTGACAACGCCGGCACGCTGATCGGCGAGCTCAAGCTCATCTACAACAAGACGCGCCAGGCCGCGATCACGAAGGAACTGTCCGAGATCGTGGGCGGCGCGGCCGCCATCGCCGGCTGACGCTTCACCACGCAATTTCGATTCAGAAGGACACATCAAATGTCGCAAGGAAAGATCGTCCAGTGCATCGGCGCCGTGGTCGACGTCGAGTTCCCCCGCAACCAGATGCCGCACATCTATGACGCGCTCAAGATGGAAGGCAGCGCGCTGACGCTTGAGGTGCAGCAGCAGCTGGGCGACGGCGTGGTGCGCACCATCGCGCTGGGCTCGTCCGACGGCCTCAAGCGCGGCTTGGTGGTGACGAACACCGGAGCGCCGATCACGGTCCCCGTGGGCAAGGCCACGCTGGGCCGCATCATGGACGTGTTGGGCAACCCCATTGACGAGCGCGGCCCGGTCAGCCACGAGCTGACGGCCTCGATCCACCGCAAGGCCCCCGCCTACGACGAGCTGAGCCCCAGCCAGGAGCTGCTGGAGACCGGAATCAAGGTAATCGACCTGATCTGCCCGTTTGCCAAGGGCGGCAAGGTGGGCCTGTTCGGCGGCGCCGGCGT
>JBILSW010000504.1:0-2921 GCA_044371895.1 Rubrivivax sp. | reverse complement strand
CGTTCGCCGTCGCACCACTCGTCGATCAGCATCTCGTAGAAGGCCTTGCGCGACAGCAGGTCCAGGCCCAGCGTGGGCTCGTCGAGGATCATCAGCCGCGCGTCGATGCTGGCCACCAGGGCCAGGTGGGCCTGCGCCACCATGCCCTTGGACAAGGTCTTGACCTTGTCGTCCAGCCCGACGCTGGTGCGCGCCAGCAGCGCGCGCGCGCGCTCGGCCGAGAACCGTGGGTGCAGGCGCGTCATCAGCGTGATGAGCTCGCCCACGCGCGCCCATCGCGGCAGGATCGCCACGTCGGGGATGTAGCACGCGCCCTGCAAGAGGGCCACGCGGTCGCGCTGCGGGTGCAGGCCCAGCACGCTGAGCTCCCCCTCGGGCCTGGCCAGGCCCACCAGGGCCTTCATAAGCGTGGTCTTGCCGGCGCCGTTGTGGCCGAGCAACCCGACGACGCGCCCCTTGGGGATGGTGAAGCTGACGTCGTCGATGGCGATCTTGCGGCCGTAGCAGATCCTCAGGTGGCTGGCCGAGACCAGCGGGTCGCCGGCTTGGACCGTGGTGGGATTGGTCATGCCCGCTTCTCCAGAGGGGTGGCTTCTTCGGTGTCGGTGTCGGTGTCCCAGTCCAGGTGCTCCGCGGCAATGCCCAGGCGGCGCAGCCGGGCGCAAAGCCGCGGCCATTCTTCCGACAGGAACCGCTCGCGCTCGGCGGCGCGCAGCCGGTCGCGCGCACCGATCGTCACGAACAGGCCCAGGCCGCGGCGGTTTTCCAGCAATCCGGTCTCGGCCAGCCCCTGCAGCGCGCGGTTCACGGTGATCGGGTTCAGCAGGTGCCGGTGGGCCAGGGCGCGCACCGAAGGCATGGCCTGGCCCTCCGGCGGGTCGCCGTCCAGCAACTGCGCGGCCAGCAGGTCGGCCAGTTGCTGGTAGATCGGTTGTCGGTCGTCCCAGGTGTTCATCGGGGCCCTCCATGCCGCGGCGCCAGGCGGGCCGGGACGGGGTGTGTTGCTGATGTAGGACACCATATCAGCGGCACGCCCCGCGCCGCCCAGGCCTTGCGACGGGCCCGCTCGACGGGGCGACAGGCTGCAAGCGACGCCGACGCGCCGCAACGCCGCCGGCTTCGCCCGTATGCTCCGCGCCCGATGACGCTGCACCTCCTGACGCCGGCGATGGCCGGGCTGCTCGACCGCATCCGCCGCGCCCGGCGGCCGCCGCTGCACGCGCTGTCGGTGGCGGCTGCGCGCGCCGCCTACGAAGCCGGCGCCGAGGTGCTGGACCTGCCGCGCGAGCCGCTGCCGGACGTGACCGCCCTCACCGTGGCCGGCCGCCCGGCCCGTCGCTACGCGCTGCAGGCGTGGCCGCTGCCGGCTCTGCTGTACCTGCACGGCGGCGGCTTCGTCATCGGCAGCCTGGAGACGCACGACAGCCTGTGCCGGCAGCTGGCGCTGCGCAGCGGCTGCGCCATCGTGTCGCTGGACTACCGGCTGGCCCCGGAACACCCGTTTCCGGCCGCGGTGGACGACACCTGGGCCGCGTTGCAGGCCCTGCTGGAGCGGCCCGCCGAGGCCGGCATCGAGCGTCTGCTGGGCGTGGGCGGCGACAGCGCCGGCGGCACGCTGGCCGCCGTGGCCGCGCTGCACGCGCGCGACCGCGGCTGGCCGCTGGCGCTGCAGCTGCTGATCACGCCCGGCACCACGGCGCACGCCGACACCGCGTCGCACAAGCTGTTCGCCGAGGGCTTTCTGCTCGACGCCGCCACCATCGCCTGGATGTTCGACCACACCATCCCGCACGCCCACCGCCGCGACTGGCGCTTTGCGCCGCTGGAGGCCGAGGTCGATGGCGCGGCGCCGGCCTGCATCATCCTGGCCGAGTGCGACCCGCTGGTCGACGAGGGCCTGGCCTACGCCGACCGGCTGCGCGCCGCCGGCGTGCCCGTGCAGCTGGAGCTGCTGCGCGGCGTGACGCACGACTTCATCAAGATGGGCCGCGCGCTGCGCGAGGCCCACGACGCCCTGGCCGCCGCCGCGGCCGCCATCCAGGAGGCAGCCCACCGATGAAACGAGCCGATTTCCGCTTCCGCGAGCCGCTGCGCGTGCGCTGGGCCGAGGTCGACCTGCAGAAGATCGTCTTTAATGGCCACTACCTGATGTACGTGGACACCGCCGTGGCCGGCTACTGGCGCGCCCTGGCGATGCCCTACCACGACACCATGGAGCGGCTGCAGGGCGACCTCTACGTGCGCAAGGCCACGCTCGAGTACGAGGGCTCGGCCCGCTACGACGAGCGGCTGGAGGTCGGCATCCGCTGCGACCGCATCGGCAACTCGTCGATGGTGTTCGCGGCCGGCGTGTTCCGCGGCGAGCAGCGGCTGGTGCACGGCGAGCTGGTCTACGTCTTCGCCGACCCCCGAACGCAGACCAGCCGCCCCGTGCCGCCCGAGCTGCGCACCTGGGTGCAGGCCTACGAGGCCGGCGAGGCCATGGTGAGCGTGCAGCTGGGCGACTGGGCCGCGCAGCAGGCCGACGCGATGCGGCTGCGCCACGCCGTGTTCGCCCAGAAGCAGGGCATCGACGCCGCGCTGATGAGCGACGCGGCCGACGCCGGCGCCGTGCACGCGCGGGCGCTCAACCGGGCCGGCCTGGCCGTGGGCAGCGGACGGCTCGTGCCGCTGCCCGGCGGCGGCGGCAAGATCGGCCGCATGGCGGTGGACGCCGGCCTGCGCGGCGCGGGGGTGGGCGGCGCGTTGCTGCAGGCGCTGGTGCAGGCGGGGCGGGAGCGGGGCCTCGCGCACCTGGAGCTGCACGCCCAGGCCCCTGCCGAGGGCTTCTACCGCCGCGCCGGCTGGGTGCCCGAGGGCCCGGTGTTCGAGGAAGCCGGCGTGGCGCACCAGGCGATGCGGCTGCGGCTGGGCTGAGAGGC
>JBILSW010000503.1:0-2925 GCA_044371895.1 Rubrivivax sp. | reverse complement strand
GGTGTACGAGCTCGAGCACTTCGGCATGCCGTTCGACCGCAACCCCGACGGCACGATTTACCAGCGCCCCTTCGGCGGCCACACCGCCAACTACGGCGAGAAGCCGGTGCAGCGCGCCTGCGCCGCGGCCGACCGCACCGGCCACGCCATGCTGCATACGCTGTACCAGCAGAACGTGGCGGCGCGCACGAACTTCTTCGTGGAGTGGATGGCGCTGGACCTGATCACCAACGCCGACGGCGACGTGCTCGGCGTGACCGCGCTCGAGATGGAGACTGGCGACGTCCACGTGCTGCAGGCCAAGGTCACGCTGCTGGCCACCGGCGGCGCGGGGCGCATCTACGCCGCCAGCACCAACGCCTTCATCAACACCGGCGACGGCCTGGGCATGGCGGCGCGCGCCGGCATCCCGCTCGAGGACATGGAGTTCTGGCAGTTCCACCCCACCGGCGTGCACAACGCCGGCGTGCTGCTGACCGAGGGCTGCCGCGGCGAGGGCGCGATCCTGCGCAACGCCAACGGCGAGCGCTTCATGGAGCGCTACGCCCCCACTCTGAAGGACCTGGCGCCGCGCGACTTCGTCAGCCGCTGCATGGACCAGGAAATCAAGGAAGGGCGGGGCTGCGGTCCCAACAAGGACTACATCAACCTCGACATGACGCACCTGGGCGGCGGCACCATCCTCAAGCGCCTGCCCAGCGTGTTCGAGATCGGCCACAACTTCGCCAACGTCGACATCACGAAGGAGCCAATCCCCGTGGTGCCGACCATCCACTACCAGATGGGTGGCATCCCGACCAACATCAACGGGCAGGTCGTCATCCCGCGCAACCGCGTTCACAACGACGTGGTCAACGGCCTGTACGCGGTGGGCGAGTGCTCCTGCGTCAGCGTCCACGGCGCGAACCGGCTGGGCACCAATTCGCTGCTGGACCTCCTGGTGTTCGGCAAGGCCTCGGGCGACCACATCGTCAAGAGCTTCAAGGACGCCGACAAGACCCACAAGCCGCTGCCGGCCGACGCGGCCGAGCGCTCGCTGGCCCGCCTGGCGCGGCTGGACGGCGCCGCGAACGGCGAGTACGCGCAGGATGTGGCGAACGACATCCGAACCACGATGCAGCAGCGCGCCGGCGTCTTCCGCACGCAGGCCAGCATGGACCAGGGCGTGGTCGAGATCAGTGCCCTGCGCTCCCGCGTCGAGGCCATCGGCCTGAAGGACAAGAGCAAGGTCTTCAACACCGCGCGCATCGAAGCGCTGGAGGTCGAAAACCTGATCGAGGCCGCGCAGGCCACGATGACCAGCGCCGCCGCGCGGCGCGAGTGCCGCGGCGCCCATACCGTGAAGGACTACGAGCGCGGCGCCGACGACCCGCACACCCCGCTGGGCCGCAACGACGCCGAGTGGATGAAGCACACGCTGTGGTACAGCGAGGGCAACCGCCTGGCCTACAAGCCGGTGAACCTGAAGCCGCTCACCGTGGAGAGTGTTCCCCCGAAGGTCCGAACCTTCTGAAGCACGAGCAGCAGAACCATGACGCAACGCACCTTCCAGATCTACCGCTTCGACCCCGACACGGACACGAAGCCGCGCATGCAGACCTACACCGTCGAGCTCGACGGCTCGGAGCGCATGCTGCTCGACGCCCTGATGAAGCTGAAGGCGCAGGACCCTACGCTGTCGTTCCGCCGCTCGTGCCGCGAGGGCGTTTGCGGGTCTGATGCGATGAACATCAACGGCAAGAACGGCCTGGCGTGCCTGACCAACATGCGCACGCTGCCGGGCACCATCGTGCTCAAGCCGCTGCCTGGCCTACCGGTGATCCGCGACCTCATCGTGGACATGACGCAGTTCTTCAAGCAATACCACAGCATCAAGCCTTACCTCGTCAACGACACGCCGCCGCCCGAGAAGGAGCGGCTGCAGTCTCCCGAGGAGCGCGAGGAGCTCAACGGCCTGTACGAGTGCATCCTGTGCGCGAGCTGCTCCACCAGCTGCCCGAGCTTCTGGTGGAACCCGGACAAGTTCGTCGGCCCCGCCGGGTTGCTGCAGGCCTACCGCTTCATTGCCGACAGCCGCGACCAGGCCACCAGCGAGCGCCTCGACAACCTCGAGGACCCGTACCGCCTGTTCCGTTGCCACACCATCATGAACTGCGTCGACGTCTGCCCCAAGGGCCTGAACCCGACCAAGGCCATCGGCAAGATCAAGGAGCTGATGGTCCGAAGGGCCGTCTGACCCTGCGATGAGCGAGCGCCTAGACGAGCGGTCCCTCAGCAAGCTGCGCTGGCGCTGCCGGCGCGGACTGCTCGAGAACGACCTGTTCATCGAGCGCTTCTTCCGCCACAACGAGGAGACGATCACGACAAGGCAGGCCGCGGGGCTGATGACCCTGATGGACCTTGCCGACAACGACCTGCTGGACCTGCTGCTCGGCCGCAAGCCGCTGGCGGGCGAGGTCGACACGCCCGAGGCCCGCGAGGTGTTGGCGCAGCTGCGCAGCGCACCCGTGCCGGCCCGCCCAAGCACACCCTCAGACGAAAGGCCCGCCCGATGACCCCCTCCGACGTGAAAGCCACGCTGTCGTTCAGCGACGGCAGCCCCAGCATGGACCTGCCCATCTACAAGGGCAGCATCGGCCCGGACGTCATCGACATCCGCAAGCTCTACGCGCAGACCGGCAAGTTCACCTACGACCCGGGCTTCCTGAGCACGGCCTCGTGCAACAGCACCATCACCTACATCGACGGTGACAAGGGCGAGCTGCTGTACCGCGGCTACCCCATCGAGCAGCTGGCCACGCAATGCGACTTCCTCGAGGTCTGCCACCTGCTGCTCAGCGGCGACCTGCCCAACCAGGCCGAGCGCGACAGCTTCGTCAAGACCATCACGTACCACACGATGGTCAACGAGCAGATGCAGTTCTT
>JBILSW010000501.1:0-2935 GCA_044371895.1 Rubrivivax sp. | reverse complement strand
AGCTATGGCATGGGCTACGGGGCCCGGCAGGGCTTCGAGCGCTTCCAGCGCGTGAAGGTCGACCTCGAGCACCCGCTGGTGCAGCGCCTGCAGCGCTACGGGCCGCCGGCGCTGTTCCTGAGCTTCCTGCCGCTGGTGGGTGACCTGCTCGTGGTGGCCGCCGGCTGGCTGAAGCTGCCGCTGGGCCCCAGCATGCTGTGGATCGCCGCCGGCAAGGCCACGCGCTACCTCATGCTGGTGCTGGGGCTGCTGGGCGTGCTGTCGTTCGCCTGAGGCGGCCGTGCCGCCGTCAGGCTGGCATCGTCTTCATGATTTGCGTCGGCGTGGGCGTCGGCCAGCCCGCTTCCTGTGCCACGCGCACGATGGCCTCGTTGGTGTCGAAGTACACTTGCCAGTAGTGGTCGGTGTGGCAGTAGGGTCGCACCGCGAGCACCGGGCCCACGAGGTTCATGTCCAGCAGCGTCACGTCGGGCGCGGGGCTGGCCTTCACGTTCGGAATGGCGGTCACCGCGGCCTTGAGCCTGGCGATGGCGTCGGCCACGTCCACGCCGCCGGCCAGCTGCGCCGTGCGGTCCACGCGGCGGTACGGCAGTGCGCTGTAGTTCGAGACGGTGTCGCCGAAGACCTTGCCGTTGCCCACCAGCGTCATCACGTTGTCGGGCGTGATCAGCGTGGTGCCGAACAGGCCCAGCTCGTGCACGGTGCCGGTGATGCCGCCGACCTGCACGAAGTCGCCCACCTTGAAGGGCCGCAGCACCAGCATGAAGGCGCCGGCGGCGAAGTTGCCGAGCATGCCGCTCCAGGCCGCGCCGATGGCCACGCCGGCGCCGGCGAGCATGGCCGCGAAGCTCGTCGTCTGGATGCCGAAGTAGCCCAGGATGCCGAGCACCAGCGCGATGTTCAGCGTGACGGCGACGATAGAGCCCAGGTACTTGGTGAGCGTGGGATCGACGTTGTTGCGGTTCATCGCCGACTGCATCACCGCGATGACGCGGCCGATGAGCCAGCGGCCGACGATCCAGAACGCGATCGCCGCCAGCACCTTGACGGCCAGCTCGCTCACGGTCGTGCCCATGAACTGCTGGAACGCGGAAATATCCATCGTGAAACTCCTCCTGCATGCCCCCTCACCTGCTGGGGGGCGCAATGGAACTATCTCACGGCGGGATGACGGCGGTGCCCAGGCGTTGGCTGCGCGGGCGCGGGGCTTCAGTCGCTGTCGATCTCATGCAGCAGCCGCTTTGCGGCGTCGGCGGACAGCTGCAGCAGCTCGGCGATGTCGCGCACGTCGTCGGGAATGGCCGCGTTGTCCCAGCCCGCCGCGCTGTGGCGTGCCACGCGGATGGCCAGCAGCACGTTGCGCATCTGCGGCGTGCTGCGTGCGGCGTGGTCGTCGGTGAGCTGCACCAGCAGGCCGGGCAGCCGCCATCGCTCCATCAGCGCATGCTGCAGGTCGACCAGTTCGATGCCCAGCACCTCGCGCTGCGCGGTGGCCGATCGCAGCGTCGAGTCGGCCGCCTGCATGGAGGCGATGCGCAGCGCCATCTCGGGGGCATGCAGCCACAGCAGCAGTTCGGCGAAGTCGTGCAGCAGCGCCGCCTCGTGGATGAGCGGCGCGTCGTAGTCCATGCGGTGCACGGCGAAGCCGATAGCGAAGCGCGCCGCGCGGTGCGCACGTCGCAGCACGGCCCGGAAGCCCTCGAGCGCGGCGGGCACGTCGGCCAGCGCGTCCTCGGCCACGGCAAGCTCGCCGAACTGGCGAAAGAAGGGGGGGATGCCCAGCATCAGCAGCGCCGCCGTCACCGTCTCCACCTGGGAGGTTTCGCGGTTGCGCATCAGGTGGCCCACGTGGGCCAGCAGCTTGAGCGTGAGCAGTGGGTCCGCGGCCACGACATCGGCCAGCAGGTGGGCGTCGACAGCGTCTTCGTTTTCGCGCAGCTCCTCCAGGCGCGCCGCCGTGGCCGCCAGCACCGGCAGCGCTTGCGGGCGGAACAGCCCCGCCCAGCCGGGCAGGTCGCGCGGCGGCTGCTTGATGCGGGCGAGGGGCTGCATGGGGGATTGGGGGTATCCGGCTCGTCTCCAGGGTTGTCGGCAGGATGCCGGACGGGCTTGAGCCGCCGCCCAGGCCCGTGCGTTCAGCGCAGCGCGAGCATGACGCCCTCGCGCGCGTCGGCCGTGCCCTCCACAAGTGCGCGGTAGGCGGCCTCGGCCGCGGCCGGGCCCTGCCGGTGCACGATGCGCACCCACGGTTCGGGGCCGCGCTGCACGGCCGCGAGGAAGGCCTGCCAGCCCGCGGCCAGGCGCTGGCCGAAGGCCTCGGCGCCCCAGCCCTCGGGCGGCGGCCCGCTGCGCCGGGCGGCCTGGGCCGGCGCGAAGAACAGGGTCGGCCGCGGCCCCGGAAGCCCGCCACCGGAGCCCAATTCGCGCCAGTGCGTGCCGCCAATCGAACTGCTGAAGCCCAGCCTGTCCCCCCAGTGGTGGTGCACGCGGCGGCGCAGGCCGGCGTCGCCCGCGAAGTCGACGTAGACCGCGGGCTCGTCGGCCGGCAGTGACTCGAGCGCGCCGTAGGACAGGACTTCGTCGTAGCAGCCCAGCCCCTCTACGAAGCCCATGCGGGCGTCCGACGTCAGCCCGACGATCGCCGGACGCGCCGCCTGCGGCCGGCGGGCCAGGCAGAAGGCGGTGGCGAAGGCCGTCTTGCTCGAGGCGCTGGACAGCAGCAGCCGCCGCGCCCCGAAGAAGCCTGCCTCGGATAGGAAGTCGTCGAGCAAGAAGGCCGTCATGAACAGGGGCTTGAGCACGGCCTGCAGGCCCTCAAGCTCGGGTCGCCAGGCCGGGTCGGCGTCGCAGAAGCCGTAGGACTGGTAGGCCGCGGCCAGGCCGGCCCGGTGCAGTGACTGGTCCATGAAGCCGCCCGCCCGCACGCGGGCTGGCT
>JBILSW010000502.1:0-2935 GCA_044371895.1 Rubrivivax sp. | reverse complement strand
CGCCCTGCGTCGCACCGAAGCCGAGGTCGGTGCAGTAGGCCACGATGTGCACCTGCGGCATCGACATTGCCACGCAGCAGGCCACGCCGGCCACGCACAGCAGCGCCTGCGCGCCGCCCATGGGCAGGCCGAAGGGGCGGTCCGACGGCTGAGCGGCCCCGGCGTGGCGCGCCGGCGCGGCCACCGCCGCCGGCGGCCGCGGCCGCAGCAGCAGCGCCAGCAGCGGCATCGCCAGCACGCTCACTGCCGCCAGCACCAGGTAGGCGCTGCGCCAGCCGTGCTGCTCCACCAGCGCCTGCACCAGCGGCGGCCAGATCGCACCGGCCAGGTAGTTGCCGCTGGCGCAGATGGCCACCGCGATGCCGCGCCGGCGCACGAACCACAGCGAGGTGTCGGCCACCAGCGGCGCGAAGGTGGCCGAGCAGCCCAGCAGCCCGATCAGCAGCCCGTGCCACAGCGCGAACGTGCCCACGCCGCCCGCGCCGGCCGCCAGCGCGTAGCCGCCGCCCAGCCCGGCCGCGCCCACCAGCACCGGCACCATCACGCCGAAGCGGTCGGCCAGCCGGCCCATCAGGATGCCCCCCAGGCCGAAGCCCACCATCAGCAGCGTGTACGGCAGTGACGCATCGGAGCGCGCCACGCCGAACTCGGCCTGCACCGCCGGCAGCACCACGGCGATGACGTACATGCCGCTGGAACCGATGGTCATCAGCGCCAGCACCGCGGCCAGGCGCGTCCAGGCGTAGCGCGAGTCGGCGGCGTGGGCGGTGGCGCGGGCGGCGGGCGGGGGTGCGGCGGCGGGATTCAGCGCGGGTTCTCGGCAGAGGCAGGCCAGGGGCGCCCGCTTCGGCCCGATGGTGGCCGCACCCGGCCGGCCTGTCCAGCGGGCGCGGCCCGCAGACCCCCAAGCCGCGCGGCCCGTGCGACCCGCGTGATCGGCGCACCCAAGCGCGATCAGCGCACGCAGCGAAAGCCGATGTAGACCACCGCCGTGTCGGCCGGCTTGGCCTGGTGGTGCTCGGCGCGCATCGGCCCGGTGCCGTACCACCACGAGCCGCCGCGCGTGCGGCGCTCGGCGTCACCGCGTGCGCCGGGCGGATCGTCCACCCACTCCCAGGCGTTGCCGCCCATGTCGAACAGGCCGTTCACGCCCGCGGGCGTGCGCCCGGCGCGGGCATGGCCGTCGCCGCGCGACAGCGCCGCACCGTGGCGCACGGCGCGCGCCGCGGCCTCCGGGCCGCAGTCGCCCAGGCACTGCGCGCCGCGTGCGCTGTCGCCGGTGGGCAGCGGGTAGCGGCGGCCGCGCTCGAAGGGGGCAGGCGGCTTGTCGCGCTGCTCGTTGTAGGCGGCACCGGCCCATTCGGCGTCGGTGGGCAGCCGGCCGCCGGCCCAGCGGCAGAAGGCCTGCGCCTCGTGCCACGTGACGTGCACGGCCGGCTCGTCGTCGGCCGGCGCGTGGCCGGGGCCGAAAGGCGCGCGCCAGGTCCAGCCGGGCTTGCTCACCCAGCCGGCCTCGTAGACTTGGCCGCCGCCTCGCCGCTCGGCGGCCGTGACGGTGCCGGTGGCCTGCGCGAAGGCGCGGAACTGCGCGATGGTGGTCTCGGTGCGGGCGATCTCGAAGGCGCCGACGCGCTGCCAGTCGATCGGGGCGGCCTGCGCGGCGGCCGCCAGCGCCAGCGCGGCCGGCAGCAGGGCGGCCCGGGTTCCTGGGGGCTTGGGCATGGTGTTCACTCTAGCCAGCGCCCGCCGCCCGATGCGGCACCATCGCGCGATGACCCTGCCCGAAACAGACTTTGAGAGCCTGCCGGCGCTGGTGGCGCTGCACGCGCGGCAACGCCCCGACGCGCCCGTGCTGGCGTGTGGCGCCCGCCGCTGGCCCTGGCGAGAACTCGACGAGCGCGCCGACCGCATCGCCGCGTGGCTGCAGGCGCAGGGCCTGGGCCCGGGCGACACCGCGGCGCTGTGCGCAGCCACCTCGCTGGACGCGGTGGCGGTGTTCATCGGCATCCTGCGCGCCGGTGCGGCGGCCGTGCCCCTGGCGCCCAGCGCCACCCCGGCGCAGCGCGCCGCGATGGCGGCCGACGCGGCCGTGAGCGTGCTCTTCGGCGATGCGCTGGCCGACGACGTGCCCTGGCCCGCCACCGTGCGGCGCGTGGCCATCGGCGACGACCCCGCCGTGCTCGACGCCGCGCTGCCCGCCCCCGGCACGCGGCCAAGGGCGGTGGCCATCGAGCCCGCGTGGCCCTTCAACATCATCTACAGCTCGGGCACCACGGGCACGCCCAAGGGCATCGTGCAGCCGCACGCCATGCGCTGGGCGCATGTCCGCCGCGCGGGTGCCTCGGGCTACGGCACCGACACCGTGACGATGATCGCCACGCCGCTGTACAGCAACACCACGCTGGTGTGCCTGATCCCGACGCTGGCCTACGGCGGCTGCGCCGTGCTGATGCCGAAGTTCGACGCGCTGCGCTACCTGGAGCTGGCACAGGCCCACCGCGCCACGCACACCATGCTGGTGCCGGTGCAATACCGGCGGCTGATGGACCTGCCGGAGTTCGACCGTTTCGACCTGCGCAGCTTCCGCCAGAAGTTCTGCACCAGCGCCCCCTTCCACGCCGAGCTGAAGGCGGCTGTGCTGGCGCGCTGGCCCGGCGGCCTGACCGAGTACTACGGCCTGACCGAAGGCGGCGGCACCTGCATCCTGCAGGCCCACCTGCACCCGCACAAGCTGCACACCGTGGGCCCGCCGGCCGAGGGGCACGACATCCGCCTCGTCGACGAGGACGGCCGCGAGCTGCCGCCGGGTGCCACCGGCGAGGTCGTGGGCCGCAGCCCGGGCATGATGACCGGCTACCACGGCCGGCCCGAGCTCACGCGCGAGGCCGAGTGGTTCGACGCCGAGGGCCGGCGCTTCCTGCGCACCGGCGACATC
>JBILSW010000096.1:0-8321 GCA_044371895.1 Rubrivivax sp. | reverse complement strand
CGGGCGTCCCGGCGGCGACGTTGAAGCGCTCGAGCTGCTGCGCCGGCGTGGTGTCGGCGGCCAGGGCCGGCAGGCTGGCGAACACCAGGGTCGCCAGGGGCAGGTAACGAAGAAGGCGAGGCATCACGGCGGGCTCTCGGGGGTGTCGGTGCAGGCCATTCTTCGGACGCGGGCTGAACTGGCGATGAAGCCGCCGTTCATGCGCCGTTCAGATTCGACCGCCCACAATCGCGCGGTGAATTCGCCTGCCTGCCCGCCCTTCCGGAGCCTGCGGCCCGGCGCCGCGGTGCTGGCGCTGGCGCTGCTGGCGGCGGGCCCCGCCCCAGCCGGCGACGACCGGCGCGACCACGAGCGCGCCCGCGCCGCCGTGCAGTCGGGCCAGGTGCTGCCGCTGGGCACGCTGCTGCAGCAGTTGCAGCGCACCCACCCGGGCCAGGTGCTCGAGGTCGAGCTTGAGCGCGACAGCGGCCGCTGGGTCTACGAGCTCAAGCTGCTGCAGCCCGGCGGCCGGCTGCTGAAGCTGGAGCTCGACGCCGCCACCGGCACGGTGCTCAAGGCCCGCGCGCGCGGCGCCACCCGCGCGCCCGAGCCGCCGCCGCCCGCGCCATGAGGCTGCTGCTGGTGGAAGACGAGCTCGCGCTGCGTGAGCCGCTGCGCGAGGGCCTGGCCGAGGCCGGCTACGCGGTGGACGTGGCCGACAACGGCCGCGACGCGCTGCACCTGGGCCTGCACGAGCCCTTCGACGCCGTGGTGCTGGACCTCGGCCTGCCGCAGCTCGACGGCCTGAGCGTGCTGCGGCGCTGGCGCGAGGCCGGTCGCACGATGCCGGTGCTCATCCTCACCGCGCGCGACGCCTGGCACGAGAAGGTCACCGGCATCGACGCCGGCGCCGACGACTACCTGACCAAGCCCTTCCACCACGAGGAGCTGCTGGCCCGGGTGCGCGCGCTCATCCGCCGCGCCCAGGGGCTGGCCTCGCCGCTGCTGCAGCACGGCGCGCTGGTGCTGGACACGCGCAGCGGCCGCGTCAGCACGGGCGGCCAGCCCGTGGCGCTCACGGCGCATGAGTTCCGCCTGCTGGCCTACCTGATGCACCGTCCGGGCACGGTGGTCTCGCGCAGCGAGCTCACCGAGCACCTGTACGCGCAGGACTTCGACCGCGACAGCAACACCATCGAGGTCTTCGTCGGCCGGCTGCGCCGCAAGCTGCCGCCCGGCACGATCGAGACGGTGCGCGGCCTGGGCTACCGGCTCGGCCGGCCCATGGCGGCGCCGTGTTGACGCCAGTCCGACGCCCGGGGTGGCTGCTCGCGTGGCGAAGCTCGCTACGCCTGAGGCTGCTGCTGGCCACCGTGGCAGGTCTGGCGCTGGCGCTGGGCCTGGCGGGCGCGATGCTGTCGCGCCTGTTCGACGAGCAGGTGACGCGGCAGTTCGCCCAGGCGCTCACGGTGCAGCTCGACCAGCTCACCGCGCGCCTGGTCGTCGATGCCGAAGGCCGGCCGCAGATTGACGCGCGGCTGCTCAGCGACCCGCGCTGGACGCGACCGTACTCGGGCCTGTACTTCCAGGTCGACCGCGTGCGCGGCGCAGCGGGCGAACCCGCGGAGCGCGGCGTGCTGCGTTCGCGCTCGCTGTGGGACGCGATGCTGGCCCTGCCCGACGACGCGCTGGCCGACGGCGCCCTGCACCGCCACGAGCTCGCCGGGCCCGGCGGCGCCCGGCTGCTGGCGCTGGAGCGCACCGTTGCGCTGGATGCGGCGCGGCCGTCGTCGCCCTGGCGGCTGGTCGTGGCGGCCGACCTGGCCGAGACGCGGGCGGCGCGCCAGCGCTTCGACCGCCTGCTGTCGCTGTCGCTGGGCGCACTGGGCCTGCTGCTGGCGCTGGCTGCCTGGGCCCAGGTGACCGTGGGCCTGGCGCCGCTGCGAGCGCTGCAGCGCGAGCTGGCGGCGCTGCAGGAGGGCCGCCGTGCACGCCTGGACGGCGCCGTGCCGGCCGAGGTGCAGCCGCTGGTGGCCGGCTTCAACGGCGTGCTCGACCGCAACGACGAGGTCATGGCGCGGGCGCGCACGCAGGCCGGCAACCTGGCGCACGCCATCAAGACGCCCCTGGCCGTGCTGGCCCAGGCCGCGGCGGCCGCGCGCCGCCCCGGGGCCGAGGCCGCGGCGCTCGCCGCGCTGGTGGACGATCAGGTGGCGCTGGCGCAGCGCCAGGTGGACTGGCACCTCAAGCACGCCCGCGCCGCCGCCGCCCAGGGACGGCCCGGCGCGCGCGCGGCGGTGGCCGAGGCCGCCGAGGGGCTGCTGCGCGTGATGCGGCGCGTGCACGCCGCGCGCGGGCTCGCGCTGCACGCCGACGGCATCGCCCCCAGCCTGCACTTTGCGGGCGAGCTGCAGGACCTGCAGGAGATGCTCGGCAACCTTGTCGACAACGCCTGCAAGTGGGCGCGGCAGGCGGTGCACGTCGCGGCCACGACCGAGGGCAGGCGCCTGCGCGTGGTGGTGGACGACGACGGCCCCGGGATCGCCGCTGCGCAGCGCGACGCCGCGCTGGCGCGCGGCACGCGGCTGGACGAAACGGTGCCCGGCAGCGGCCTGGGCCTGGCCATCGTGCAGGAGCTGGCGCGGCTGTACGGTGGCGAGCTGGCTCTGGAGCCCTCGCCGCGCGGCGGGCTGCGCGCGGTGCTGCTGCTGCCCGCGGCCTGACCGGGCCGCTGCGGAGTACCCGCTGCTGGCGGGCCTGCATGGCCCACGGCTTGCAAAGGACCCCCGGTGCCCGCCGCCGCCCTGCCGCCCGACCACCTGACGCTGCTGCTCGACAGCACCGGCGAGGGCATCTTCGGCATCGACATGGACGGCCGATGCACCTTCCTGAACCGGGCGGCGGCGCGCACGCTGGGCTTTTGCACCGAAGAAGTGCTCGGCCGCAACATGCACGAGCTGATCCACCACTCGCACGCCGACGGCCGCCACTACCCCGAGTGCGACTGCCCCATCTTCAACGCCTTCCGCCGCGGACTGCCCTGCCGCGTCGACGACGAGGTGATCTGGCGCGCCGACGGCAGCTGCTTCCCGGCCGAATACTCCAGCCACCCCGTCATGGAGCACGGCGCCGTGCGCGGGGCGGTGGTCACCTTCGTCGACATCAGCGAGCGCAAGCGCGCCGAGGAGCTGCTGCGCAGGAGCCGCGACGAGATGGAGCAGCGCGTGGCCGAGCGCACGGCGCAGCTGCGCGAACTGGCCAACCACCTCGAGACCATGCGCGAGACCGAGCGCACGCGCATCGCGCGCGAGATCCACGACGAGCTGGGATCGCTGCTGGTGGCGCTGAAGATGGACCTGAACTGGCTGGAGAAGCGCGTGGGCGACGATGCCCAGCGCGCCGCGATGGTGGCCAAGTGCCAGCGCATGGGCGGGCTCGTGGACACGGCGGTCGACGCGGTCGGCCGCATCATCACCGACCTGCGGCCCAGCATCCTCGACCACCAGGGCCTGTGGGCGGCGCTGGAGTGGCAGGCGCAGGAGTTCGCGCACGCCTGCAGCGACGAGTGCGAGGTCGACTTCAAGATGTTCGTCGCCGCCGACGTGCCGCCGCCCGAGGGCGGCCTGGCGATCGCCGTGTTCCGCATCCTGCAGGAGGTGCTGTCCAACGTGGCGCGGCACGCCAGGGCCCGCAAGGTGGCCATCCGCATCGACGTGGACGCGCCGCCGCTGCCGGTGCTGTACCTGCAGGTGCGCGACGACGGCGTGGGCACCACGCCCGAGGCGCTGGCCGACCCGCAGGCCTGGGGCGTGATGGGCCTGCGCGAACGCGCGGCGCACTTCGGCGGGCGCGTGGGCATCGAGACGTTGCCGGGGCGCGGCACCACGGTGCGGCTGATGCTGCCGCTGACGGCACCCGACCCGCCGGGGGCGCCGTCGTGAGCCTTCGCGTGCTCGTGTGCGACGACCACCTGATCGTGCGCCAGGGCATCCGCCAGGTGCTGGCCGACGCTTCCGACATCGTCGTGATGGGCGAGGCCGCCACCGGCCCGGAGGCCATTGCCCAGGTGCGCGCGGGGCGCGCGGGCGGCGCCGGGCCCGACGTGGTGCTGCTGGACATCGCCATGCCGCAGCGCGACGGGCTCGACATCCTCAAGGCGCTGAAGGGCGAGTTCCCCAGGCTGCCGGTGCTGATGCTCAGCACCTACCCCGACCGCCAGTACGCCGTGCGCAGCCTGAAGCTCGGCGCGGCGGGCTACCTGAACAAGAGCGCCGACAGCGAGCAGATGATCGAGGCCGTGCGCCGCGTGGCCAAGGGGCAGCTGTTCATCACCCCCAGCGTGGCCGAGCAGCTGGCCGGCGCGGTGGGCGCCGGCAGCGGCCTGAAGCGGGGGCAGGGCGAGGAAGCGCCGCTGACCGAGCGCCTGTCGCACCGCGAGTATCAGGTGTTCCGCCTGCTGGCGACCGGCCGCAGCGTGGGCGAGATCGCCGAGCAGCTGGTGCTGAGCCCCAACACCGTGAGCACCTACCGCACGCGCATCCTCGAGAAGACAGGGGTGCGCAACGATGTGGAGCTGGCGCTGTATGCGGTGCGCATGGACGGGCTGTGAAGACCCGGGCTTCGTGGAACGCGGCATCGTCTTCTGTCGAGGCGACCAGCAGGCGCGCCAAGCGATAGCCACCCTCGTCGTTGACGATGCCACCGGTGCCGCGCCACTCACCCTTGAACTCCAGCGTGTGTGGCGCCGTGCGCTGCTCATCACTCTGCTTGCTTATCCCGGCGCAGGCGCAGGCGCAGGCGCAGGCGCAGAGGTGCGGCCGGGCGCAGGGTGACGTACACGCGCGGCTGCGGCGGCGGCTCGTCCGGCAGGGTCTCCAGCGTGCACCGCTGCAGCAGCAGCGCCGCCACCAGTGTCATCTCAAGCATCGCGAAGTGCTGGCCGATGCACACCCGCGGGCCCACCCCGAAGGGCATCCAGGCGCTGCGTGGTTGCGTCGGCTCGTCGGCCAGGAACCGCTCGGGCCGGAAGGCCTCAGGCTCTGGAAACCAGCGCGGGTCGCGCTGGATGACCCAGGGCGTGATGCGCAGCAGCGTGCCGGCCGGCAGCGCGCGGCCGGCGAGCGTGAAGCCGCGTTTCGCACGCCGCGTGAGCAGCGCGGCGATCGGCGGGTACAGGCGCATCGCCTCCTTCAGCGTGGCGGCCAGGTAGGGCAGGGTCGGCGTGTCGGCGGCGACAGGGTCGCGGCCGGCCAGCTGCCGATCCACCTCGTCGCGGGCCTGCGCGGCGGCCATGGGGTGGCTGGCCATCAGCCAGCTCCACCACAGCAAGGCGGTGGCGCTGGTCTCGTGGCCGGCCTGGAACATCACCATGCACTGGTCGTGCAGCTCGGCCGCGCTCAAGCCGCTACCGTCCTCGTCGCGCACGGCCAGCAGCATGTCCAGCAGGTCGTCGGTGGGCGCCTGGGCGGGCGGCAGCGCGCGCCGCTGCGCGATCTGGTCGTCGATCAGCCCGGTCAGCACCCGCATCGCCCGGCGCTTGGCGCGCTTGTGCGGCAGCGGCAGCCAGTCCGGTAGCGAGGCGGGCCAGAACATCTCCTGCATCGCCGCCTGTGACAGCACCTGGGTGGCGTCTGCCGCCGCAGCGGCGTGCGCCGACGCGCGGCTGCTGAACAGGGTGCGCATGATGACGTCCATCGTCAGGCCGTTGAACAGCGTCTCCATCGGCTGCACTGCCTCGTTGGCGCCGGCCGGCAGCATCTCGTCGAGCGCGCTACGCGCCGCATCCACCATCAGTGCCGCATAGCCCTGTACGCGGCGCGGCAGGAATCCCGGCGCCAGCACTCGGCGTTGGCGACGCCAGGCCTCGCCCTCGGCCACCAGCAGGCCCTCACCGAACGCCTGCGCGAACACCTCGGTGCCACGCTCCCAGCGCAGCAGGTCGTCGGCGTGATCGACCAGGGCCGCACGCACATCGTCGGGGTGGAACAGGTCCCAGCTGCGCTCCCAGCCGATGCGCATCGCCACCACGTCGCCGTGCTCACGCTGCAGGCCGGCGGTAAAGCCCAGATAGTCGCGGTACATCGCACGCAGCAGCGGCCAGCCCCACCAGGGGCAGGCTGGGCCGGGCGGGGGCGGGAGCGCATGAGTGGCGGACAAGGGCAGTTCCATGGCCGTCAGCCTAGAACTTGTGGCGAGGCCTGTCTTGAAGGTTCACGACATCGCTGGGCTTTCCGCTCGCTACTGCTGCCACCTGCCTACACTGCCAGCATGGCAAGGCTCGCGACCCCGCTGCAGCCCGAACTGGCGCAGTGCAACCGCGCCCCGGCCCAGCTTTGGCTGCCCCACTGGACGCTGAGCCACTGTGTGCGGGCGATGGTGTCGCGCAGCACATTGGGCATTGGGCGCAGCTGGCCCGCCGAGTGGCACCACAACCACTTTCCGGCGTCACCGCTGTGCACGATCAGCTGGTTCTTCGCCGGGCACTCCGAGCTGCTGGAGCCCGGCCAGCCGCCGCAGCGGCTGCCGCGGGTGTCGGTGGCGGGCCCGTTCACCCGGCCCACCCAATCGCGCAACAGCGCCGAGGGCCACGGCATGATGCTGATGCTGATGCCCGACGCGCTGCAGGCGCTGACCGGCATTGACCCGGCGCGTTGCTTGAACCGCTTTGTGCCGCTGGCTGACGCGCTCGACGCCTCATGGCAGTCGATGGCCGATGCGGTTCTGGCGGCTCCCGACGATGCCACGCGGGTGGTCCTGATCGAGGGCTTCCTGGCACCGCGGTGGCAGGCTCTGCGGCGCAAGGCCGAACATCCGCATCTGCTGCGCCTGCAGGACTGGCTGCAGGGCCTGGCGATGCAGGCGGCGGCCTCGGGCGCCGGGCGAAGCCTGCGTCAGTTCGAGCGCCGCATCAAGGGGTGGACCGGTCTGCCGATGCGCGAGCTGCGCGGCCTGGGCCGCGCCGAGCAAGCCTTCTTTCGCGCCCTGGCCGAGGGCGAGGGCCCGGTGCGCTGGGCCGAGGTGGCCGCCGACACCGGCTACGCCGACCAGTCACACCTGTGCCGCGAGACCCGGCGCGTCACCGGCTTTGCGCCCCAGGAACTGCGCCGGCGCATTGCCGAGGACGAGTGCTTCTGGATCTACCGGATCTGGACCTGAAGCACCCCAGCCCGCTCGAAGTGCCCCAGGGCGTCCGGGCTGAGCGACTCGCCCCTCCCGTTCAGCTCACCATGGGCGTTGAAGTCATGGCCGGGATCGGATCGCGAGCGGCGCAGACCGCGCTCACCATCGCAAGGCCGTCGGCGCCGGCCGCCGCGACCTCGGCCGCGTTGCCGGCGTGGATACCGCCGATGGCCACCTGCGGCAGCGTGGTCGCGATACGCGCACGCCGCAGGCCGTCCAGGCCCCAGGGGCTTTTGTGTCCGGCTTGATCGGCGTCGCGAAGACCGGGCTCACGCCCAGGTAGTCAACCGGCAGTGTCGCGGCGCGCTGCAGGTCGTCTGCGGTCTCCACCGACCAGCCGGTGCAGGCCGCTGGCCACAGCAGACGGCGCGCCATCTCGGGCGGGATGTTGCGCTGGCCGAGGCGCATCCCGTCTGCGCCGTAGGCCAGGGCTACGTCGATGCGGTCGTTGACGATGAGCGGCACGCCCGGCGGCCCGAGCGGCGCGTTCAGCGCCAGGGCACGTGCCGCGAAGGCGTGGCCGTCCAGTTGCTTCTCGCGCAACTGCACACAAGACACGACACTGCCCACGACGGCGGCCGCCATGTCAAGCAAGGGGCGGACCAGGCACAGCGCTTCGTCGGTGACGAGGTACAGGCGCCACTGCTCGGGCCGCCATCGCACGCCAGTTGACATGGTGGATCAACCCAGCTTGAGGCGCACGCGCTGGCTGAATTCGGCCTCGTCGAGCGGCTGCAGCGTGTCCAGCAGCAGGCTTGCGATGGTGCCCACCCCTTGGCCCCGCGCCTGCGCCAGCTCGCCAGCGATGGATGTCGGCGCCATGGCCGAGACGGTGGCGCGTCAGGCGTCTGCCTGCACGGCACAGAAGACGCCGATCAGTGCCGTCGTGCCCTCGGGCCGGCTAGTCCCAGCCCGAGTGCCTGTCGCGCTGGCTGCACTGGACTCATTGCGCGGGCGCCGGGTAGCCTGAGCCCGGCGGCGGCCCGCAAGCGGTCGCGATCGACCGTTACCCGGCCCGGCACCCGACTGGCAGCCGCCCATCAGCCGACTCCCGGCCATGAGCAAGCCCATGGAACTCAATACCTAGGAGCGTGGGCGGCAGAACATCGCCGAACACGCCAAGGTGACCGAGATCTGCGGAGGCGCGGCTGATTGACTGATTT
>JBILSW010000060.1:0-10072 GCA_044371895.1 Rubrivivax sp. | reverse complement strand
GCGTTCATGCGCGCCACGTCGGGCCGGTAGACGAGGTGGCGCCCGTCGCGCCGCTGCGTCAGCAGCCCGGCGCGCAGCAGCTCCTTCAGGTGAAACGACAGCGTCGAGCCCGGCACGCCCAGCATGGCCGCCAGCGCGCCGGGCGTCAGCCCCTGCGGCGCGGCGCCCACCAGCGCGCGGAACACGCGCAGCCGCTGCGGCTGCGCCATCGCGGCCAGCGCCGTCACGGCATCGACTTCATCCATGCGGCGCACTCCCCTGCAGGGCCCGCTGCCGCGGCAGCGCCAGCGTGGCCGTCCAGCACAGCGCCAGCATCATCGCCGAGCCCGCCAGCGCGCCCGCGATGCCGCCCCACTGCACCAGCAGGCCCGACAGCAGCGTGCCGATGAAGCGGCCCACGGCGTTGGCGGCGTAGTAGAAGCCCACGTCCTCGGCCGCCTTCTCGCTGCCGGCGTAGGCCAGCACCAGGTAGCTGTGCACCGAGGAGTTGATGGCAAAGGCCACGCCGAAGACCGCCAGGCCGACGACGACGATCCACACGCGCGGCTCAGCGCCCGCGAGCAGCAGCGCCGTCAGCACCGCCGGCACCAGCGCCAGCAGCGCCGACCAGCGCCGCGCCGCGGGCACCTCGGCCGACAGGCCGTCGCTGCTGCGCCGCACCAGCGCCGGCGCGGCGGCCTGCACGGCGCCGTAGCCGATGGTCCACAGCGCCAGGAAGCTGCCGATCATCGTGAAGGTCCAGCCCGCGCCGTACAGGAACACCGGCACGCCGACCACGAACCACACGTCGCGCGCGCCGAACAGGAACACCCGCGCCGCGGCCAGCGCGTTGATGCCCGGGCTCTTGGCGAACAGCTCCTTTGCGTTCTTCGAGGCTTTGGACTTGCCCATCAGCGGCGGCACGAAGGCCAGCACGCCCAGCAGCACCAGCGCCAGCGCCGCGGCCATGGCCCACAGCGCGGCCTGGAAGCCCAGGGCCTGCAGCAGCACGCCGCCGAGGAAGAACCCCGCGCCCTTCATCGCGTTCTTGCTGCCGGTGAAGAAGGCCACCCACTTGAACAGCCGCCCCGAGGCGTTGCCGGCCGTCAGCTTGATGGCCGACTTGCTCGCCGTCTTGGTGAGGTCCTTCGCGACGCCGCACACGCCCTGCGCCAGCACCACCCAGGCCACACTGGCCGCCGCCGTCCAGCCCGGCGACAGCGCCGACAGCAGCAGGAAACCGCCGATCTGCGAGGCCAGCCCCACCGCCAGCATGCGCGCGATGCCGAAGCGCGTGGCCAGCCAGCCGCCCACCAGGTTGGCCACGATGCCGGCGGCCTCGTACAGCAGGAACAGGAAGGCCAGCGTGAACGGCGAGTAGCCCAGCTGGTGGAAGTGCAGCAGCACCAGCATGCGCAGCGCGCCGTCGCTGAGCGTGAAGCCCCAGTAGGCCGCCGTGACGACGGCGTAGTCGCGCGTGCCGGCGTGCATCGGGGCGCGCTCCTACAGGCCCACGGCGCGCATGTGGCAGGCCATGTCCACCATGCGGCAGGCGTAGCCCATCTCGTTGTCGTACCAGGCGTACACCTTCAGCAGCGTGCCGTCGGTCACCAGCGTCGAGGGCGCGTCGACGATGGCGCTGCGCGTGTCGCCCGCGTAGTCGGCGCTGACCAGCGGGCGCCGCTCGCAGCCCAGGATGCCGGCCAGCGGCCCGGCGGCGGCGGCCTCGAACAGCGCGTTCACCTCCTCGGCCGTGGTAGCGCGCGCGAGCTCGAACACGGCGTCGGTGAGCGAGGCGTTGAGCACCGGCGCGCGCACTGCGTGGCCGTCGAGCTTGCCCTTGAGCTCGGGGTAGATCAGCGCGATGGCGGTGGCGCTGCCCGTGGTGGTGGGCGCCAGGCTCAGCAGCGCGCTGCGCGCGCGGCGCAGGTCCTTGTGCGGCGCGTCGACCACGAGATTGGTGTTGGTGGGATCGTGGATGGTGGTGATCTGGCCGTGGCGGATACCCAGGGCCTCGTGCACCACCTTCACCACCGGCGCCAGGCAGTTGGTGGTGCAGCTGGCGGCGGTGACGATGCGGTCGCGCGCGGGGTCGTAGCGCTGCTCGTTGACGCCGACGACGACGTTGAGCACGCCGCCGGTCTTCACCGGCGCGGCCACGATCACGCGCTTCGCGCCGCGGTCGAGGTGGCCCTGGATCGTCTCGGGCGTGAGGAACTTGCCGGTGCATTCCAGCACCAGGTCCACGCCGAGCGCGCCCCAGGGGATCTCGCCCGGGCTGGCGTGGCTGCTGAAGCCCAGCCGGCGGCCCCCGACGCGGATGGCGGCGTCGCCCTCGGCCTCGATGCGCTCGCGCCAGCGGCCCTGAACGCTGTCGAAGGCCAGCAGGTGCGCGGTGGCCGCCGCGCCGCCCTTCAGCTCGTTGAGGTGCACCACCTCTAGGCGGTTGCCGGCGCGGGGATCGTCCGCCGGCCGCTCGGCCGCGCCCAAGGCCGCCCGCAGGGCCAGCCGCCCGATCCGCCCCATGCCATTGATGCCGACCCGCATGAACTGCTTCCTTTCGATGTTTCGAATCTATTGGAAATTTTGGAGTGGCTTCATGTCGGTTCGATGACGGCGGGCGCCCCGGTCAGAACTCGAGGTCGTCGCGCAGCGCGGCGATGCCGGCGCGGGCGCAGCTGTCGTCGGCGTCGCCGCTGGGGGCGCCGGACACGCCGATGCCGCCGACGATGGAGCCGGCGGCCTCGATCGTGAGGCCGCCCCCCACCGCGGTGAAGCGCTGCACGCTGCGCAGGCCCGACGAGGGCTGCCCCGGCTGCGTGGCGCGCGCCAGCTCGGTGGTGGGGGTGCGGAAGCTGACAGCCGTCCAGGCCTTGTCGGCCGCCACGTCGGGCGTGTGGGCGCCGGCGAAGCGGTCGCGCAGCAGCGACTGCGTGACGCCGGCCCGGTCGACCACCGCCACGGCCACCTGGAAGCCCTGCCGGCGGCACTCGGCCATCGCGGCGTTGACGGCCTTCTGCGCGGCCTCGGGGGTGAGCAGGCGCACGGCGTGCGTGGCGCTGCCGCCCTGGGCCAGGGCGGCGGAGGTGGCCAGCGTGGCCGCGAGGGTGACGAGCAGGTGCTTCATGGCTGAATCTCCGGTGCGAGGTTGAATGGCCAGCAGCCATGGTGGCGCGAGTCCGGCGGCTCGCCCTTGCGGCGCATCAACGACGCGAGCGCCTCGCTGCCGCGCCCGCACTGCGCTGGCTCCTCACGACGCACGCGATGCGCGGTCAGCGCGGCGCCGGCTTGCCGGGCATCGGCGGGTCGTCCAGGGCCACCGCGAAGGCCTCTTCGCGCGTCATCGAAGCGCCGGCCCGCATCAGCTCGCGCTGCGCGGCCGCCGGCAGGGCCCGGTCCAGCCCCTCCTGCAGCTGTGTGCGGCGCTGTACCGCCGATGGCCAGCGGGTCTCGCCGCTCTGGGCGATGGCGGCATCGGCATGACCGGCCAGGCGCGCGGCCACGTCCCACTGCCCCCGCGCACCGGCGGCCGCCGCCAGTGGCTCGAGCAGCCGCAGGTCATCGCCCTCGCGGGCGAGCAGCCTGCGCGCCCTCCGGGCCACGGGCATCGCCTCGTCCCCGCGGCCCAGTTGCACCAGCGCGACCACCAGGGCGTCCATGACATGGCCGACGATGTTCTCGTCCACGCCCAGCCCGTCCAGCGTCTCCAGCGCGGCGCGGGCATGGGCCTCGGCCTCGGCGGGCCGGCCCAGCGAGATCTCGCAGTCGGCCACGTTGGCACCCCAGGCCACGTGCATCACCCAGACCCCGGCCTGCGCGAGCAGCTCGGCCTGCTGGCGCGCACACGCCAGCGCCTCGTCGGCGCGGCCCTGGAGCTGCAGCCAGCGGTGCTTGGCCCAGCGGAAGCTCGAGCGCAGCGCCGGTGGCCAGGCGTCGCGCTCGATGCGCTCGCCCTCCTCGATCAGCGCCTGGGCCTCTTCGACGCGCCCCTGGCGCGCGCCGATGGCGATGGTCCACGTCAGGGCGTCGTACAGCAGCCCCTCGTCGCCCAGCGCCCGCCAGGCCGCGATCGCGCGGTGGCCGGCCTCCAGCCCGGCGGCATGGCCGTTGCGCCCGGCGGCGAAAGCGATCCGGGACCAGAAGCGGCCAGCCAGCTCCGTCGGCGTGTCGGCGCGCACGCGGCCGCGCAGCGGCAGCACGCGCTCCAGGTATTCGGCGTTGAGCGCCGCGGTCAGGAAGACGTGGCTCGCGCCGGCGGCCAGGCGCAGCACCAGCGCGTCGTCCGCATGGTCCTGCGCCCAGGTCAGGGCGGCGCGAGCGTTGTCCAGCTCGGCCACCAGCGCCTCGGGCGGCGCCGGCGGCGTGCGCCACAGGCGGGCGTCCTGCCGGCGGACGGTCAACCACTCGTCCAGGGCGCGCGTGTGGCGCTCGCGCAGCCGGTCCTCCTCGCCCGCCTCGCGGAGCCGCTCCAGCGCGAACAGCCGTGCCGTCTCCAGCAGGCGGTAGCGCGGCGAGGCGCCACCCTCGGCCAGCACCAGCGAACGGTCGACCAGAGTCGCGAGCTGTTCCACCACCTCCCAGGGGCCGAGCTCGGTATCCACCGCCACCTGCTGCACCGCCTCGAGCGTGCAGCCCCCGGCGAACACCCCAAGCCGGCGGAAGACGCGCTGCGCCTCGGCAGGCAGCAAGCCGTGGCTCCAGGACAGCGCGGCCTGCAGCGTCTGGTGTCGCGGCGGGGCGGCGGCGCTGCCCGCGGTCAGCAACTGCCGCAGCCCCTCCAGCCCCAGCAGAGGCAGCCGTGCAGCGGCCAGCTCGATCGCCAGCGGGATGCCGTCGAGCCGCCGGCAGACGTCGGCCGCCGCTTCCCAGGTGGCCTCGTCGAGCGTGAAGGACGGGTCCACGGAGCGCGCGCGTGCCTCGAACAGCGCGACCGCATCGCTGCTGCGGCAGGCTGCCACGCCGCTGCCATCGGGCAGCGACAGGGGCGCCAGGCGCAGCCGCTGCTCGCCGGGCAGCTGCAGCGGCGCCTGGCTGGTGACAAGCACGTGCACCGAAGGCGCCAGCTCCCCGAGCGCGCCGACCAGCGCGCGCACGCCGCCCAGCAGGTGCTCGGCGTTGTCCAGCACCAGCAGCGCCCGGCTGTCGCGCAGCCGCCCGGCAACGGCCCGCGCCGCATCGGCACGGCCACCGAGCGTCAGGCGCAGCGCGTGCGCGACGGCGTCGGGCACACGCTCCGGGTCCGCGAGGGGCGCCAGCGCGATCCACCAGGCGCCGTCACCGAAGCCCGGCAGCAGGTCAGCGGCCACGGCCTGGGCCAGCCGGGTCTTGCCCACGCCCCCGCTGCCCAACAGCGTGACGAGGCGGTGCGCCGCCACGAGTCGGCCGAGCGCCGCCCGGTCACGGGCACGGCCGATCAGCGGCTCGATGGCCTCGGGCAGGTGACCGCGAGGCTGCGCCGGCCCGCCCGCCGCCGGGCCGGCAGGCACCAGGCCCTCGTCGGGATCGTCGCCGGCGACCGGCAGCACGAAACGGTAGCCGCGGCCCGGCACCGTGACGATGGCCTCGCGGCCCAGCACCTGGCGCAGCACCTGCACCTGCCCGCTCAGGTTCGCGGCATCCACCCGCTGGTCCGGCCAGACCCGGGCCTGGAGCTCGGACTTCGGCACCACCCGGTCGCGGTGCTGCACCAGCACCCCCAGCAGATCGAAGGCTCGGCTGCCGAGCTTGACGGGCTCGCCGTCGGCGAGCAGCCGCTGCCGCCCGGGCTGCAGCGTGAAGGCGCCGAAGCGGATGCTGGCAGCACGGGCCGCCGGGGCCGCCCGGGGCGGCGCGAGCACGGGCCGGCCCTGCAGGACCCGGCCCAGTTCTCGGGCCAGCGTCTCCACGTCAGCGTAGCGCTGGTCCGGCCGCCTGGCCAGCGCCATGGCCAGCACCGCGCCGAGTTCGCCGCGCAGCGCACGACGGGCGCGCGCGTCGGTCGCGGCTTCGCTGGCCGGCCGCAACTCGCCCCGCTCGATGGCCGATTGCAGTTCGGCCCTGCGGCCGGACTGCACGGCGTAGGGACCGGCACCGGTCAGCAGTTCGTAGGCCACCACGCCGAGGCTGTAGAGGTCGCTGGCGGCGGTCAGTACCTCGCCCCGCACCTGCTCCGGACTGGCGTACGCCAGCGTCAGCGCGTGTCCGGTCGCCTCCGTCAGCGCCGTCTGCGCGGCCGCGCCGTCGTCCTGCTGCATCAGCTTGGCGATGCCGAAGTCCAGCAGCCGCACCTGCCCGTCGTCCGTGACGAGGATGTTGGCGGGCTTGATGTCGCGGTGGATGACGCGCCGGCCATGCGCATAGGTCACCGCCTCGCAGACCTGCAGCAGCAGTGCCAGCCGCTGCTGCACCGACAGCGCGTGGTCGCGGGCATGGGCATCGATGGGCCGGCCGCGCACGTACTCGAGCGCGAGCCAGGGCCGGCCGAATGCGTCCAGACCGGCGTCGTACAGCCGCGCGATGTTCGGGTGCTCCAGCGTCGCCAGGATGTCGCGCTCCCGCGCCAGGCGTTCGGCCAACCCGCGCACCCAGGTCAGGCGCGGCAGCTTGAGCGCCACGGGCCGCTTCAGGAGCCCGTCGACCCGCTCCGCGAGCCAGACGCTGCCCATGCCACCCTCTCCCAACTCGCGGACCAGCCGGTACGGGCCCACCGCGTCGCCGGCCCGCGGCACCGCGGGGTCGGCCGCGTCGGCCAGCACCGGCGACGCGCCGTCGATCTTGGGCAGCGTCGCGAGGAAGTCTCCCGACTCGACCTGCAATCGCGTCTCGAGCAGCCGGGCCAGCGTCGCCCTCAGCGGCGCGTGCTCTTCGGGAAGCTCGCGCAGCCAGGCCGCGCGGGCGGCGGGCGCCAGCGCCAGCGCCTCGTCGAGCAGTCGGCTGAGCTGCGGCCACTCGGCCGCCAGCTCGCCCAGCCGCGCCAGGGCCTGCGCTGCGCCTTCACCCTGGGTGGCGTGACGGCTCATGCTGTGCGTCGGGCTTCAGAGAAGGCCCTCGATGGGTAGCCACGACAGCAGCTTCGCGCCAACGCGCCGCAGCAACCCGGCGCCGGGCTCGGCGGCGTGGACGACCGGCCCCGCCGCGGTCTGCTCCTCCCACTGCAGCCGGCCGTCGGCGGCAAGGCCCAGCCGGTAGGTGGCGGCCAGCAGGTCGCGATCGATCCCGGCCGCCAGGGCACGGTTGAGCTCGGGGCTGAGGATGGCCAGGCCCATCTCGGTGTTCAGGTGGGCGGACCGCGGGTCGAGGTTGAAGGAGCCGACGAACAGCCGCTGGCCGTCGGCCAGGAACACCTTGCCGTGCAAGCTGGCCGCCGAGGACGAGCCCAGACGCGTGCGCCAGGGGGGCGCCTCGGCGCCACCCGGCGCTGCCGAGCGCGACTTCAATTCGTGCAGTTCCACCCCCGCGGCGAGCAGCGCCCTCCGGTGGCGCGCGTAGCCCGTGTGCACCGCCAATACGTCGGTCGCGGCCAGCGAGTTGGTGACGATGCGGACCTTCACGCCGCGCCGCGCCAGGTCGGCCAGGCCCTGCACGCCTGCGTCGCCGGGCACGAAGTAGGGCGAGACCAGATCCAGCGTCGAGCGCGTGATCGCGATCCAGGCCAGGATCGGCTCGGTGATGCGCGCGCCCGGCTCCGCCGACCCGGTGCGCCGCGCCGGCTTGTCAGGGGCGTCGGACAGCACCTGCACGGGCGCCCACTGCAGCGCCGGCTGGCCCGGCGCCGCGGCCGCCAGCCCGGGCGTGCCCTCCAGGCGCGCCAGCAGCGCCGCCACCTCGGGGACGCCCGCCGGGTCGGCGAGCTCCTGGTGCAGGCGGTCGAGCATGGCCGGCTCCGCCGGCCCGAGCAGGCCGGCCAGCGGGTAGGCGCGCGCGCTGTTCCAGAAGGCGTCGAAGTGCCGCGCCGTCTCCAGCGCCGCCGGGCCGAAGGCCAGCACGTCCATGTCGGCGAACACCGTGGCCGCGTCGGCGCCGAAGTAGACGTCGGCCACGTTGCGCCCGCCCACCACGGTGGCCAGCCCGTCGGCGGTGAACGACTTGTTGTGCATGCGGCGGTTCAACCGCCCGAAGTCGGTGAGGTAGCCAAGCGACTTGAAGCGGCGCTGCCAGAAGGGGTTGAACAGCCGCGCCTCGATCGCGGGGTGGGCGTCCAGCGCCTGCAGCCACTCGTCCATGCCGTCGCTGCCGTTGTCGTCGAGCAGCAGGCGCACGCGCACCCCGCGGGCGGCCGCCCGCCACAGCTCGCGCATCAGCAGCCGCCCCGAGGCGTCGGGACGCCAGATGTAGACCTGGATGTCGAGCGAGCGCTGCGCCAGGCGCACCAGTTGCACCCGCGTGGCCAGGGCCTGCGCCGGATCGCCCAGCAGCGCCAGACCGCTGTGGCCGGCCTCGGCCGGGCGCGGCTGCATGGCCCGCGCCAGCGGGCTGTCGGGGCCCGCGACCAGCACGGACTGCGCCTCACGCTCGGGCAGCGGCGGCAGCGCGCTCGTGCAGCCCGAGAGCGCTGGCAGCATGGCCACCGCGAGTGCCAGCGCGGCCCTCATGCGTCGGCGCGCGGCAGCCGCAACGTGAAGCAGCTGCCGCCGCCCGGCGCGGCCTGCACGTCGATGTGGCCGCCGTGCAGTTCCAGGATGCGCCGCGTGATCGCCAGCCCCAGGCCAGTGCCCTCGTAGCGGCGACGGGTGTGCAGCCGCTGGAAGGGCTGGAACAGGCGCGCGGCGGCGCCGGGATCGATGCCGATGCCGTTGTCCTGCACCTGCAGCACGCGCATCGGGCCCTCGTCAAGGGCGCGCAGGCTGATCTCGGGCGCACGGCCCGGCTCGACGAACTTCACGGCGTTGCTCAGCAGGTTCTGCAGCACGATTTGCAGCATAGCCGGGTGCCCGAGCACACGGCCCAGCGGCGCGGCGTCGATGCGCGCACCGGTCTGCGCCAGCCGCTGCGCCAGCGCCTCGCGCACGGCCTGCAGCAGCGCGTCGAGGTCCACCGGCTGCAGCGGTGGCGGCTCGCCCTGCTGCACGCGCACGTACTGCAGCATGTCGTCGAGCAGCGTGCGCATGCGCTGCGTGCCCTGGAGCATGAGCGCCAAGTGGCGACGCGAGCCCTCGTCGAGTGCGGCGGCGGCGTCCTCCTGCAGCAGGCCGCCGAAGCTGGCGATGGTGTTCAGC
Source organism: Rubrivivax sp. (assembly GCA_044371895.1). GTDB lineage: Bacteria > Pseudomonadota > Gammaproteobacteria > Burkholderiales > Burkholderiaceae_C > Rubrivivax. The sequence continues at coordinate 899 of JBILSW010000060.1, read as the reverse complement.
GGCTCGCGCAGGTCGTGCGCCGAGAAGTGCACGAACTGCTCCAGCCCCTCGTTGGCGCGACGCAGCGCCTGCGTGCGCTGTGCCAGCCGCTCGCGGCTGCGGCGCAGTTCGTGCAGCGTCGTGGCCAGCAGCTGCCCGGGCAGAAGCGCCGCGGCCACCGCCAGGTACACGAACAGCTGCTGCCAGGCCGCGCTCAGCGGCGGCGGAACCAGCAGCCCGGTGCCCAGCGCCGCCGCCAGCGTCACCGACACCAGCAGCGTGAGCAGATAGGCGCCTGCCACCGGCAGCACCACGGCCGCGGCCAGCAGCGGCAGCGTGGCGTACACCAGCGAGAACGGCAGCAGCGCGGCGGCCAGCAGCGTGCCGCCCACGGCTGCGCAGGCCAGCGCCCAGGCCGGCACGCTGACGGCCAGCGCGCGCAGCGGCCGCGGGCCCTCGCGCGCCACCAGCAGAGCCAGCGGCAGCACCGACAGGCTGCCGATCACGCCGCCCTCCACCCAGGGCAGCCACAGGCCCGTGAAGCCGTGCTCGACCGACAAGCCCACGGTGAACAGCGCCACCGTGGCTGCCATGCACGACGGCAGCAGGCCGCCCAGCAGCAGCGCCAGCCCCAGCGCCGCGGCCGAGGCGATGCCGCTGGCGTGCAGCCCGGCACGACGCAGCAGGGCTGCGGCCAGCGCGATCTCGAGCAGGTTGGGCGGCACGAAGGACAGCGCCACCAGCGGATGGTCGCCCCAGACCGCGTTGGCGGCCGCGTTGCCCAGCGCCACGGCAGCCAGCAGCCACGGCCAGTCCCGCGGGCGCCGGTGCGCCAGCGTGGCCACGGCCAGCGCGTTGGCGTACCAGAGGGCGGCTACGCTGCCCGGCTGGCGCGACAGCTCCAGCGAGAGCACGGCCGC
>JBILSW010000500.1:0-2955 GCA_044371895.1 Rubrivivax sp. | reverse complement strand
CAGCGCCTGCGCGGCGAAGGCCTCGTTGAGTTCGATCCAGCCGATGTCGTCCAGCGTCAGGCCGGCGCCCTTGAGCACCGCCGGGATGGCCTCGATCGGACCGATGCCCATGATCTCGGGCGCCACGCCGCGCGCCGCGAAGCCGACGAAGCGCGCCAGGGGCTTGAGGTCGAACTGCCGGCAGGCCTTCTCGGAGGCCAGGATCAGCGCGCCGGCGCCATCGCTGGTCTGCGAGCTGTTGCCGGCCGTGACGCTGCCCTTCGCCGCGAACACCGGCTTGAGCCGGGCCAGGCCCTCGAGGCTGGTGTCGGGGCGGGCGCCCTCGTCCAGGTTCACGGTGCGGGTGCTCACGCTCACCCCACCGGTGGCCAGGTCAGGCAGGCGCGAGATCACCTCCAACGGCACGATCTCGCGAGCGAACTCGCCCGCGGCCTGCGCCGCCAGCGCCTTCTGGTGCGAGGCCAGCGCGAAGGCGTCCTGGTCATCGCGGCTGACCTTCCACTGCGCGGCCACCTTCTCGGCGGTCAGGCCCATGCCGTAGGCGATGCCGATGTTCTCGTCGCGCGTGAAGACCTCGGGGTTGAAGCTGGGCTTGTTGCCACCCATCGGCACCATGCTCATGCTCTCGGCGCCGCCTGCGATCATGACCTCGGCCTCGCCGACGCGGATGCGGTCGGCCGCCATCTGCAGCGCGGTCAGGCCGCTGGCGCAGAAGCGGTTGACGGTGACGCCGCCCACGCTGTGCGGCAGCCCGGCCAGCACCATGGCCACGCGGGCCATGTTGATGCCCTGCTCGGCCTCGGGGAAGCTGCAGCCGACGACCGCGTCCTCGATGGCCTTGGGGTCCAGCGTGGGCACCTGGGCCAGCGCGCTGCGGACGGCAGCGACCAGCAGGTCGTCGGGCCGGGTGTTGCGGAACGCGCCGCGCGGGGCCTTGCCGATGGGCGTGCGGCTGGCGGCGACGATGTAGGCGTCCTGGATCTGCTTGCTCATGGTGGTGTCGTCCTCGCCGCTCAGTTCCTGACGGGCTTGCCGGTCTGCAGCATGCCCATGATGCGTTCCTGCGTCTTGGGGTGGTCCAGCAGCGCGCAGAAGCGGTCGCGCTCCAGCGCGTGCAGGTACTCCTCGGTGACGAGGCTGCCGCCGTCGACGTCGCCGCCGCACACCACCTCGGCGATGAGCGTGGCCAGGTGGAAGTCGTGCTCGCTGACGAAGCCGCCGTCGCGCATGTTGGCCAGCTGGCCCTTGATGGTGGCGGTGGCATTGCGGCCGGCCACCGGGAACGGCGCGCGCTGCGGCGGCCGGTAGCCGCTGGCGGCCAACGCGCGCACCTGCGCCGCGGCCACGAACAGCAGCTCGTCCTTGTGCGGCACCACCACGTCGCCGTCGATCAGGTAGCCGAGCTTGCGGTTCTCGATTGCGCTGGTGCCCACCTTGGCCATGGCAGTGCTGGTGAAGCCGTCGAACAAGAACTTCTGGATGTCGGCGTTGGCGTTGCCGGCCGCGGCCATCTCGGCGGCGCGGCGCGCGACGAAGGCCAGGCCGCCGCCGGCGGGCACCAGGCCCACGCCGACCTCGACGAAGCCCATGTAGCTCTCCATCGCGGCCACGCGGCGGGCGCAGTGGATAGCGATCTCGTTGCCACCGCCCAAGGCGATGCCGCGCAGCGCCGCCACCACCGGCACCTGGGCGTAGCGCACCGCCAGCATGGCGTCCTGCAGCTTCTTGACCTCGGGCTTGATGCCCTTGCTGCCGTGCTTCATGAACACCGGCATCAGGGCCTCGAGGTTGGCGCCGGCCGAGAACACGTCGTCCGGCGACCAGATCACCACGCCCGCATAGTTCTTCTCGGCCAGTTCCACGGCCTTGTACAGGCCCTCGACGACGGCCGGGCTGATGAGGTGCAGCTTGCAGGTGATGCTGGCGATCAGCACCTCGCCGTCCAGCGTCCACAGGCGCACGTCGTCGTTCTTCCAGACCTCGGTGCCGGCCTTCAGCGGCTCCACCGCGCCGGAGCCCAGCACGTTCTCGCGGAAATGCTGGCGGGCGTAGACCGGCAGTTCGCGCTGCGGCATGTACGCCTTGGCGGCCGGACTCCACGAGCCCTCGGGCGTGTGCACGCCCTTCTCGGCTACCGGGCCTTCGAACACCCAGGCAGGCAGCGGCGCGCTGGACAGCGCCTTGCCAGCCTCGATGTCGGCCTTCACCCACTCGGCCACCTGCAGCCAGCCGGCGGCCTGCCACAGCTCGAACGGGCCCTGCTTGCTGCCAAAGCCCCAGCGCATGGCGAAGTCGACGTCGCGCGCGGTCTCGGCGATGGCCTCCAGGTGCACGGCGGCGTAGTGGAAGCCGTCGCGCAGGATGGCCCATACGAACTTCGCTTGCGGGTGGCTGCTCTCGCGCAGCAGCTTCAGCCGCTCTGCCGGGGGCTTCTTGAGGATGCGGTCCAGCAGCGGGTCGGCCTTGCCGCCGGCGGGCACGTACTCGCCCGTGGCGGGGTCCAGCCGCAGGATGTCCTTGCCCGCCTTCCTGTAGAAGCCGGCGCCGGCCTTCTGGCCCAGGGCGCCCTTCTCGATGAGCACCGCCAGCACCGTCGGCGTGGCGTAGCTCTCGTAGAAAGGGTCGCCCTGCAGGTTGTCCTGCAGCGTCCTGATGACGTGGGCCATGGTGTCCAGGCCCACGACGTCGGCCGTGCGGAAGGTGCCGCTGCTGGCGCGGCCCATCTTCTTGCCGGTGAGGTCGTCGACGACGTCGTAGCCCAGGCCGTAGGTCGCGGCCTCCTTCATCGTGGCCAGCATCCCGGCGATGCCGACGCGGTTGGCGATGAAGTTCGGGCTGTCCTTGGCGCGCACCACGCTCTTGCCCAGCGCGGTGGTGACGAAGGCCTCGAGCTGGTCGAGCACCTCGGGCCGGGTGGCGGGCGTGTCGATCAGCTCCACCAGCGCCATGTAGCGC
>JBILSW010000350.1:0-4026 GCA_044371895.1 Rubrivivax sp. | reverse complement strand
CAGCTGATCAAGCTGCTGTTCGGGCTGGAGAACTTGATCGCCGTGGTGCTGGTGGGCGGCCTGATGATGGTCTACGTGCTGTTCGGCGGCATGACGGCCACCACCTGGGTGCAGATCATCAAGGCGGTGATGCTGCTGGGTGGCGCCACCTTCATGGCCGTCATGGTGCTGGCGCAGTTCGGCTTCAGCCCCGAGGCCATGTTCGCCAAGGCCGTGGACATCAAGACCGGCATCGCCGCCGCCGCGGGCAAGAGCCCGGAAGAGGCCGCCAAGGCCGGCTTCAGCATCATGGGCCCGGGCGGCTTCGTGAAGGACCCGATCAGCGCCATCAGCTTCGGCATGGCGCTGATGTTCGGCACCGCCGGGCTGCCGCACATCCTGATGCGCTTCTTCACCGTGCCCAACGCCAAGGAGGCGCGCAAGTCGGTGCTGTGGGCCACTACCTGGATCGGCTACTTCTACATCCTCACCTTCATCATCGGCTTCGGCGCCATCACCTTCGTGCTGACCAACCCGCAGTTCCTCGACGCCAAGGGCGGCCTGCTGGGCGGCAACAACATGGCGGCGGTGCACCTGGCCAATGCCGTGGGCGGCAACGTGTTCCTGGGCTTCATCAGCGCGGTGGCCTTCGCGACCATCCTCGCGGTGGTGGCCGGCCTCACGCTCAGCGGCGCCTCGGCCGTCAGCCACGACCTCTACGGCACCGTCATCAAGGGCGGCAAGGCCGACCCGAAGGCCGAGCTGCGCGTCTCGAAGATCACTACCATCTGCCTGGGCCTCATCGCCGTGCTGCTGGGCATCGCCTTCGAGAAGCAGAACATCGCCTTCATGGTGAGCCTGGCCTTCGCGATCGCGGCTTCGGCCAACTTCCCGGTGCTGCTGATGAGCGTGCTGTGGAAGGGCTGCACCACCAAGGGCGCGGTGATCGGCGGCTTCCTGGGCCTTGTCAGCTCGGTGGCGCTGACCATCGTCTCGCCGGCGGTGTGGGAGGCCACGCTGGGCAACCCCAAAGGCAGCGCGTGGTTCCCGTACGCCAGCCCGGCCCTGTTCAGCATGACCATCGGCTTCGTCGGCATCTGGCTGTTCAGCGTGCTCGACGGCAGCAAGCGCGCGCAGCAGGACAAGGCCGGCTTCCTGGCGCAGCAGGTGCGCTCGGAGACGGGCATCGGCGCGTCGGGGGCTTCGGGCCACTGATTGCCGCATCGGGCAAAGGCTGATCCCGGTCAGCCTCTCCCGCGGGGTCGCAGGCGACAGTTTGCGGCCCCTCGTTCCATTCGAAGCCCCACGCCGATGCCCACCGCCGACCCCCAGCGGGAACTGCTGACCCTGGCCACCGCGCGCGTGCGCGACGCCTTCCTGCGCAAGCCGCACTACGTGGACGGCGACACCGACCTCGTGAGCGTGTGCCGCGACCTCGCGCAGCGCGGCCTGACGCAGGCTCTGGTGCGCGACCGCACCGCCGACGGCGCCGAGCGCATCGGCATCTTCACCACCACCGACCTGCGCGACGCGCTGCTGCGCGAGCGGCCACCGCAGCAGCTGGCGGTGCGCGAGGTGGCGCACTTCGGGCTGGTGTCGGTGCCGGCCGAGGCCGACCTCTTCGAGGCGCTGTGGCGCATGGTCAAGCACCGCGTGCACCGCCTCGTCGTCACCGATGCCGCGGGCGCCGTGGTGGGCGTGCTGGGCCAGCTCGACCTGGTCAGCCTGGTGGCCAACCACTCGCACATCGCGGCGCTGCAGATCGACGAGGCCAGCACGCTGGCCGAGCTGCGCGAGGCCGCGCGCCGCATCGACGCGCTGGTGGGCCTGCTGCACGGCAGCGGCGTGCGCGCCGAGCGCATCGCCTCGGTGGTCAGCGAGCTCAACGGGCGGCTGCTGGCGCGGCTGTGGCAGCTGCTGGCGCCCGCCGAGCTGGTGGCGGGGAGCTGCTTCGTGGTGCTGGGCAGCGAGGGCCGCGGCGAGCAGATCCTGAAGACCGACCAGGACAACGCGCTGATCCTGGCCGACGACCTGGCCCTGCCCGGGGCCGAGCTGGCGGCGGTGGCGCAGCGCGTCAGCGACGCGCTGGCTCAACTGGGTTGGCCGCCCTGCCCGGGCGACGTGATGCTCACCAACCCGCGCTGGCGGCAGCCGCTGGCGGGCTGGCTGCGCACGCTGCAGGGCTGGGTGCGCGGCGATGCCGGCCCCGAGGGCCCCCTGCACCTGGCGATGTTCGCCGACGCCGCCGCGGTGGCCGGCGACGCCGCGCTGCTGCAGGCCGCGCGCGCGCCGCTGGTGCCGCTGGTGCAGGGCCACGACACCTGGCTGGCGCGCTTCGCCGCCGCGGCCGACCAGTTCGCCGAGCCCGGCAACTGGCTCACCCGGCTCACGCACCGTGCCGCCGACGAGCCGGTGGACCTGAAGAAGCTCGGCAGCTTCCCCATCGTGCACGGCGCGCGCGCGCTGGCGCTGCAGGCCGGCCTGGCCGAGACGGGCACCGCGGCGCGCCTGGCGGCGCTGGCCGCCGCCGGCCGGCTGGACGCCGGGCTCGCGCGCGACCTCACCGACGCGCTGCACCGCTTCATGGCCCTGCGCCTGGCGCGCGGGCTGGCGGGCGAGTCGGGCCCGGTGCTGCCGGCGCAGCTGGCCACGCTGGACCGCGAGGCGCTGCACGATGCGCTGGCCGTGGTGCGCCGCTTCCGCGCCCACCTGCGCCAGCACTTCCACTTCGACGCGCTGTAGCCGCGCGCCCCACCATGCCCGGCCGCCACACCCCGCCGCAGCGCCTGATCGGGCAGCGCCTGGTGGCGCTGGTGCTGGCGGTGGCGCTGCTGTGGCTGCTGCCGCCGCTGATGCCCTGGCTGCAGGGGCCGCCGCTGGCCGGCTGGCCGCGCTGGGCCTGGGCCCTGTTCGGCCTGTGGGCGGGGCTGATCGCCGCCGTGGCGCTGCTGCTGGAGCGCGGCGGCGGGGACGACGCCGGATGAGCGCGCCGCTGCCGCTGCCGCTGCCGCTGGTGCTGGCCGCGTCGCTGGGCTGGCTGGGCGTGCTGTGGGCCGTGGCCGCCTGGGCCGAGCGGCGCGCCGCCGCCGGCCGCAGCGTGGTGGCGCGGCCCACCGTCTACGCGCTGAGCCTGGGCGTGTACTGCACCGCGTGGACCTACTACGGCAGCGTCGGCCGCGCCGCCGCTGGCGGGCCGGCCTTCCTGGCCATCTACCTGGGCCCGACGCTGGCCATGGCGCTGGCCTGGCTGGTGCTGCGCAAGATGGTGCGCATCGCGCGCGAGCAGCGCCTGACCAGCATCGCCGACTTCATTGCCAGCCGCCACGGCCACAGCCGCGCGCTGGCGGCGCTGGTCAGCGCGGTGGCGCTGGTGGGCGTGGTGCCCTACGTGGCGCTGCAGCTCAAGGCCGTGGCGCACGGCGTGGGGCTGCTCGCGGGCGTGGCCGTGGGCGAGGGCGCCATTGCCGCCGCGGCCGCCGCGCTGCTGGCGGCCTTCACCATCGCCTTCGGCACGCGCACGCTGGATGCGCGCGAGCGCCACGAGGGCCTGGTGGCCGCGGTGGCGGCCGAGTCGGTGTTCAAGCTGCTGGCCTTCGTGGCCGTGGGCGTGTTCGTGTGCTGGGGCTTGTTCGCGGGCCCCGGCGACATCGCCGCCCGCGTGGCCGCCGACGCCACGCTGGCCGCGCGGCTGCTGCCCGCCGCGGGGGCGGGCGGCTTCGACGCGATGGGCTGGACGGCGCTGGTGCTGCTGGCCGGCCTGTCGGTGCTGCTGCTGCCGCGGCAGTTCCAGGTGGCGGTGGTGGAGAACGTCGACGAACGCCACATCCGCCGCGCGAGCTGGCTGTTTCCGGCCTACCTGCTGGCCATCAACCTGTTCGTGCTGCCCATCGCCTGGGGCGGCCTGCTCGTGCTGGGCGCGCAGGCCGACGCCGACGCCTTCGTGCTCGCGCTGCCGCTGCAGGCCGGGCAGCCGGCGCTGGCGCTGCTGGCCTACCTGGGCGGCCTGTCGGCGGCCACCGGCATGGTGGTGGTGGAGGCCATCGCCGT